>JBAZJT010000004.1 GCA_041651175.1 Elusimicrobiales bacterium
CTCCGCCGTCCGGCGCGGAGATTTCCTCCGCAAGCCGGGCCAGCGCGGCCTTGCGCAGCGGCCTGCGCTCCGGCAGCAGCGGGAACCGGCGTATGCGCTCCAGCCGCCGCGCGCGCGGGACAGCCTCGGTATCGGCTATGGTGTCCGCCGCGCGGCACAGCAGATACGCGCACGAAAACGCCGGGCGCATGTATGCCGGCAGCGCCCGCGCGCTCAGGTAGAGCGAGCGCGAAGTGCGTTTGAGTATTTCCCGCGTTGTCATCATCTGTATCTGTCTATGACGGTGGGGCGCAGCCAGTCCGGGCTGGAACGGGGATAATCGGCGTTGTAATGCAGCCCCCGGCTTTCGCGCCGCAGCGCGGCGCTGCGTATGACCGCCTCGGCCACGCAGGCGATATTGCGCAGCTCCGCCACGTCCCTTGTAACCAGAAAATCCCAGTAATACTGGCGAATCTCGTCGTTTATAAGCTGCATCCGGCGCGCGGCGCGCTCCAGCCGCTTGTCGGTGCGGACTATGCCGACATAATTCCACATCAGCGCGCGGATTTCCTCCCAGTTCTGGGCCACTATCACCGCCTCCTCGCTGGCGACGGCGCGGCCCGTTTTCCAGTCGGTAAGCCGGGGCGCGCCGCGCCTGAACGACGGCAGGCGGGATTTTATATCGCCGGCGGCCCGGCGGGCGAAGACGCAGGCCTCCAGCAGCGAATTGGAGGCCAGGCGGTTCGCGCCGTGCAGGCCGGTGCAGGCGGCCTCGCCCACGGCGTAAAGCCCGTCCATTACAGTGCGGCCCTCGGCGCCGGTTTCTATGCCGCCGCAGAAAAAATGCGCCGCCGGCACCACGGGAACAGGCTCTTTTGCCATGTCTATGCCGTAGGAAAGGCAGGTCCTGTAGATATACGGAAATCTCCGTTTTATGAAATCCGGCTTTTTGGCGGTGATGTCCAGAAAAACGCAGTCCGCGCCGGAACGTTTAAGCTCGCTGTCTATGGCGCGGGCCACTATGTCGCGCGGGGCAAGCTCGGCCAGCGGGGAGTATTGTTTCATGAACGGCCTGCCGTTTGCAAGGCGCAGTATCGCGCCCTCGCCGCGCACCGCCTCGGAAATCAGGAATGACTTGGCCCTGGGATGGTAGAGGCAGGTCGGATGGAACTGCACGAATTCCATGTTTTTAAGCGGCACGCCGGCGCGGTAAGCCATGGCCATGCCGTCGCCGGTGGCGCAGTCCGGGTTGGAGGTGTAGCGGTACACCTTGCCCGCCCCGCCGGAGGCGATAACGGTGAACTTGGCGGAGAAAAGCTCCACTTTCCCGGTGCCGGACAGCGCATAGGCGCCGAAGCAGCGGTTTTTATCCGGCGGGATGTCGCGCGCGTGGCCGCGCAGGATGAGGTCTATGGCGGCGCGGCTTTCAAAAATTCTTATATTGGGATGTTTGCGGCAGGCGGCTTCAAGCGTCCTGGAAATTTCAAGCCCGGTCAGATCGCGCGAGTGGATGATTCTGCGCCTGCTGTGCCCGCCTTCAAGCCCCAGCTCCAGCAAGCCGTTTTTGCGCGAGAACTTCGCGCCCAGCTCCAGCAGCCGCCGTATGCACTCCGGCCCCTGCGAGACCGCGATTTTAACCGCGTTTTCGTCGCAAAGCCCGGCGCCGGCCAGCAGGGTGTCGGCCTCGTGGCTGGCAAAGGAATCCTCCGGCGAAACGGCCGCCGCCACGCCGCCCTGCGCCGCCGCGCTGCTGGAGGCCAGCGCGTCGCGCTTGGTGATAATATTGACCGTGCCGCTACCGGCCAGTTCCAGCGCGGCCATCATGCCGGCCAGCCCGCTGCCGACTACCAGAAAATCGGATTCAGCCATGTATTCTGCTTATAATAGCGGTTGTTGATTTGCCTTTGACAAGTTTCACCCGCGCCACTTTTCCGGCAAATTCCCGGCCTATTATCTGGCCGGTCCTGTAATCGGCGCCTTTTACCAGGACATCGGGGCGGATGAGGCTTAGAATACGCTGCGGCGTGTCCTCGCCGAAAACCACCACGCGGTCCACCGCCTCCAGCGCGGCAAGGACGGCGGCCCTGTCGGCCTGTGGGTTGACGGGGCGCGAGGGGCCTTTTAGCCTGCGCACCGAATCGTCTGAATTAAGCCCCACCACCAGGCAGCCGCCTGTGGAGCGGGCCGCCTCCAGCAGCCGGACATGGCCGCTGTGGAGTATGTCAAAACAGCCGTTTGTGAACGCAACTTTCCGGCCCGCGCGGCGGCAGGCCGCGCGCCACCTGAGCAGGGATTTTAGCGAAACCGTTTTCCTTGACGTTTTCATAAATCATTCCGGCAGTGTTTTGAGCAGCTGCAGCGCCGCCCGCGCTATGAACGGCTCCTCCTTCGATTCCGCCGCCGCCAGCAGCCGGGGCCGCGCAAGCGCGGGCCGGCCTGATTTCATATACGCCAGCGCGGCGGCAAGCGAGGCAAGCGGGTCGTCGGGGCGCTTTATAAGCTCGGCCTGGGAAAGGGCGAGCGACTTGTCCGTGTCGCCGGAGGCGGCCAGCCAGAGCGCGCGGCGCAGCACGATATCGCTCCTTTCCGGCGCGGCGGCCTGGGCGCGGGCTATTTCGGCCAGGGCGGCGGTTTTGTCGCCGCTTTCGCCGTAAATGCGCGCGCTTAAAAGCAGGGTTTCGGCGTCGCCGGAATCCATGGCAAGGGCGCGGTCTGTTATCCCGCGCGCGGCCTCGTATTTACGCTGGGCGAAGGCGCTTTCCGCATAGCCGCGCCAGAGCGCGGCATCCCGCACCGCCATGGATTCAAGCGCGGCGCTGTAATGCTTCTCCGCCTTGCCGTGAAAACCCTCTTTCATGTAAATCTGGGCCAGTCCGATATTTGCCTCAAAGCTGCCGGAGTCCAGATTCAGTATTTTGAGAAAAATCGCCTGCGCATTGTCCAGCAGTCCGGTTTTCTGGTACAGCCGGCCAAGCGCCAGCAGCAGTTGCATATCCTTGGGATAAATCCGGACCGCTATCTGATAATCGGACAGGGCGCGGTCGTCCTTGCCGGCGCGCTCGTGGCACTGGCCAAGGAACCAGTAGGCCAGCTTTTTATCCGCCGCGCCGGCTGCGGGGGAGGCCAGCGCCGCCTCAAACAGCTCCGCGCTTCCGGCATAATCGCCGCGCGCGAAAAGCTCCCTGGCCGGCTCCAGAACTGAGGGCTTCTCCCCCCCCCAGAACAGAAAACCCGCCCTGGCCGGCGCGCAGGCCGCCGCGAAGACGCAGGCAAGCAGAATGCTACTTATTATATTGCGACGCGATTTCATTTATTGAAAAGAAAATCAGCGATTCCTCGGCTGAAGCTATATTTTCATTCATGGCCAGCACGCCGCGCTCTCCGGCCTGCGGGCAGCGGTTAAGCTCCACGAAGCTTATGTCGCTTACATGCGGCTCTACCACGAAGTCGGCTTTTTTCATCGCGGCCTCGGCCAGAATGGCGCCGCGTATGTCCATAACCTGCATTACATATGAAAGTATGCTGTGGAATTTCGCCGCCGAATAATCGCCCAGCGTTACGCTGGCCAGCACCCAGTCCGCCCCCATGTCGCGCGCGGACTGCACGGGCAGGAAATCCGCCACGCCGCCGTCCACCAGATAGCGCTGGCGGTACTGGACGGGGCTGAACAGCCCCGGTATGTTCATGCTGGCGCGCACCGCGATGGCGACGGGACCTTCCCGGAACACGATATTCTCGCCCGTTTTGAGGTCCATGGCAGAGCAGGAAAAAGGGATTTTAAGCTGGTCAAATGTCTTTCCGCCCATGTAGGAGTTTACGAAGCTCTCCATTTTCTCGGACGAAAACAGTTTCTGGGACAGCACCAGTTCCAGCATTCCCACCGCGTTGTAGTCGCCGGATACTTTGGCGAAGGAGGCCGCGCCGCCTATTTCCCAGATTTTTTCAAAAGGCAGCCCCGCGCAGTACATGGAGCCGACCACCGAGCCCATGGAGGTCCCCGCCAGGCAGTCCACCGGAAACCCCGCGTCGGAGAGGATTTGCAGCACCCCCACATGCGCAAACCCCTTTGCCCCGCCGCCGGAAAGCGCCACGCCCACCCTGGGCCTTGCGTCCGCGGGCAGCTCCCGGAACTGCTGCCACAGAAATTCGCGCGCCACATCGTCCTGTTTTGCCGGCGCGGCGCAGGCGCGCGGCGGAAAAACTACCGCACAGGCCGCCGCCAGCAGGCAAAACAATGTTTTCATCGGTTATTGCGCGGGCAGTTCCTGGCCCAGCGCCCATTCAAGCCGGGCGCGGCTGTCCAGCTGGCCGCGCACCGCCTCCAGCCAGGCAAGCTGGGCCGCGCACACCTCGCGCGCGGCGCGCAGCGCCGAAATTCCGGGCACGGCGGAGCGCGCCGTCTCCCCGTAGCGTCCGGCCAGGCGGCGGTAAACCGCCTCGCGCTGCGGGACCTCTTCCTGCCAGAAGGCGTTGTCCTCGTAGGCCTGCCGTATCTCAAGGCGCACCTTGTCCTGCAGGGCGGAGCGTTTAAGGTCGCCCTGACGCTGCTCGGCGCGTTTCTGCTCCACTTGAGTCCACAGATTGTAGCTGAGCGGGAACTGCACGGCCAGAGTGGTCTCCCACGAGTTGGATTTAAGCGGAAACTGCTCGCCCACCACGTCGTAGCTGGCGCCCAGCATCACGGTGGGGTAGCGGCGCGACATGGCGAGGTTGACGGCTATTGAATCCATCTCGGCCTTGTAGGTTTCGCCTTTAAGCTCGGGGCGCATCTCCATGGCCCACACCGTCAGCTTGCCAAGGTCCGCCTTCGCGGGCTGAGGGGCGAAGTCGCCGGCAATGTCAACGGCACTGTCCAGCTCGCGGTTTATCGCGCGCAGGAAATCCAGCCGCAGGTTCTGGTGGCTGCGCCAGGCGGACTGCTTCTGTGCGGACATCGCCTCTATGGCGGCATCCTCCTCCAGCGCCTCCCAGGCGCCCGGCTTTGACTGCGCGGCGGCGCCGCGCATCCCGGCTATCCAGTAATCCATGGCGGCAAGCGACGCGCTGGAATGCAGCAGGCTGTAAAACGATTTGCGCACGGCAAGCGAGGCGTCGCGCTTGGCCGAATCGTAGCGGGTCTGCGCCTGCATCAGCGAGGCTTTCGCCAGCCGCAACGTGCTGGAATTCCTGCCTCCCACATATATCGGCTGCAACAGGCTGGCGCGCGCGGTGTAGAAATTCTCGTAATCGCTGGGGAAAAGGATATGCGAGGCCGTCTCCGGCATCAGCAGCTGCGGATATTTCAGGTTGGATTTGGTGGCCGTGCCGGTCAGGCTGGTCTGCGGGAAAAACAAAAACACGGCCTCCCGCACACGCTGGCGGGCGATTATAAGGTCCTGCTCCGCCGAAAGAACGTCGGTGTTGTTGGCAAGCCCCAGCCGCAGCGCCTGGTCCAGGGTAAGCGTCTCCTCCGGCGGGGAGAAATGCGCGGGCGCCGCCTGAGCCGGCGCGCACAGCGCCAGCGCGGCGGCGCACAGCGCGGCAATCATACCGTGAACTCCGATGTTATGCGCGCGACTTCGGAGGCGGTTTTCTCCATATCCGCCTTCTCCTGCGGGTCCTGGCATTTTTCGGCCAGCGCGCGCAGCGACTGCGCGGCGTCCTGGGCGCGGCGCCTGTCGCCAGACACTTTGGCGCGCAGCGAGGCGGCCATTTTGTTAAACTCGTCCTGCAATTCGGTCAGCTGGTCGCCTTTTCTGAGGTGGATGTCGCGGGTCAGGTCGCCCTCGGCCAGCAGGGCGGCGATTTTTTCAAACTTGTACACCGGCCCGGCCATGCGGTGGGAAACCACGCTTGCCACTATCAGCACGATTCCCAGATATATCGCCATTTTCAGCGCCAGCACGGGCATCGCGCCGGTAATCTCGTCCATCAGCGGCTGCACCAGCGCCGGATGCGCCGCCATCATGCGGGAGAGGTTCCACACCACCTCCGCCGCCATTATCATAAAGCCCAGCAGCACGCTCATAAACAGCATGGCCATGTACTGCACCTGCAGCCTTTTCTTGATGATGATGGTGTGCCGCTTGCAGCTTCTTCCGGTCCTGATTGTGGTTTCGGTGTCCATAATTGCGCCTCCCGCGCGCCCGCGGCCCTGCGCGGGCGCGCCGCGCGTTTTTAGAGCATGGAGTCGGCGAATTTAAGCCATTGCTCGCTCACCGTCTTGAGCTGGCCCACCGCCGTTTCCAGCGGGACGGGCGTTATCTTGTCGCCGTTAAGCGCGGCCATGACGCCGAACCTGCCCTCGCAGGCGAACTGCGCCGCCGCCGCGCCCACGCGGGAGCCCAGAATCCTGTCAAACAGCGTCGGCGCGCCGCCGCGCTGTATGTGGCCGATTACGGCATGGCGGGTTTCTATGCCGGTTTTTTCCTCTATGATTTTGGCAAGGCTCTCTCCCACGCCGCGGCCCTTCAGAATGACATGGCCGAAATCGTCCAGGTCCTGGGTTTTGCCGCCGTCCAGCGCGGGCAGTTCCACCGCCTCGCTGGAAACCACCAGCGCGTATTTGCGCGCCGCGTAGGCCTCTTTGAGCTTTCTGGCCAGGTCCTCTCCGTCCACCTTGCGCTCCGGCAGGCAGACATAATCCGCCGCGCCGGCTATGGCGGTAAACAGCGCCACCCAGCCCGCGTGGCGGCCCATCACCTCAAGCACTATTATGCGGTGATGGCTGCGCGCCGTGTCGCGCAGCCGCTGCAGCGCGTCCACCGCCACGGTAACGGAGGTGTCAAACCCGAAGGTGTAATCCGTGCCGGAGAGGTCGTTGTCCATGGTCTTGGGCACGCCCACAACCGGGAACTGGAAATCCTTGTAAAGCCTGTGGGCCACGCCCAGGGTGTCTTCGCCGCCCATGGCCACCAGCGCATCCAGGCTGTTTTTGCGGAAAGTATCCTTGAGCGCCTCCACCCCGCCTTCCTTCTTATAGGGGTTGGTGCGCGAGGTGCCCAGCATCGTGCCGCCCTGCATGATGATTTCGCGCGTTATGTCGCGGTTCAGCGGCAGGGTGCGGTTTTCTATGATGCCCTTCCAGCCGTCGGCGAAGCCGACGCACTCGCAGCCCAGCTTTTCCGCCGCGAATACGCAGCCGCGTATGGCGGGGTTGAGGCCGGGGCAGTCGCCCCCGCCGGTGAGAATGCCTATCCGTTTAGCCATTACAGCCTCCTAGAAGCTCGTGACATAGCGCAGCTGCACCACACGTTCCAGCCGCTGGACGCTGCCGTCGGCAAGCTGTGCGTTCTTGCCGATATCGCGCAGCGCGAAATCTATCTGGAAAAACGGCGACACGTAAAACCGCGCCCCGGCATTTATGCGCGACTGGTCAAAGCGCTGTATGTTGTCCCACTCGCCCATGAGGGCGAAGGTGTCCTCCACCGTGAAGCTGGCCGCCAGTGAGAGGTAAATGCTGTTGCTCTGGAAATCCGAAAGGTTCACGCCCGGATGGAGCTGGAACCATTTGCTGAACACCGATTTGGTGCCGGCGAGGTAGAGGCCACGCTCCTTTTCCAGGAATTTGTCGGTTGAGCGGTCGTAATAATAGCCCTGCCCGTCGTAGCCCACGGCCAGCGCGGGAAAAAGCGCGCTGCCGTCGTAGAAGCGGTATTTGGCCTGTATGGCGGGCCGTTCCAGCCGCACGGATGTTCCCGTGCCGATGAAATTTTCCAGAACCGCGCTGACGCCCAGATTCAACTGCGGCAGCACCCCGAAAGACACCTCGTCCAGCAGATTCCCGCCGGAAAAAAACCGCGTCTTGTTGAGCAGGCCGTAATAATCCAACGTGCCCGCCGTGGGAATGTCTATAAGGCTGGTGTCTGCCGCCAGCGCCTGCCCGCCGCCGCTGCTGTCGGAGACGGCCTTGGGCAGCTTGCGCATATTGGCCGCCAACGCGCCCGGCGCGGCCAGAACGCAGGCCGCGGCGGCTGCAACGAAAAATCTTTTCATTCAGAGCCTCCTCAAAAAACTATTATACCCGATTATTGGGCGAAACATAAACAACGATGCCTGCACGACATCGCCCATTTTTTTCACAATGCCGTATTTTGCTGTCCCGATTGCCGGAAACAACCGCGCGAACAAAGAAGAAAATGCCAAAAATAACGGCGTCCCTCTCTGAAACACACGAACAGGCTACTGGAACAAGGCGGGAACAACTACCGGGAACTTTTTTGTTCCCCTTTCGTGTGTTTCGTGGTTTGATTCTGTTTCCGTTGTTGTTTGCCAACATACCACAGCTCTTCAAAAAACGTGAGATGCCGTACGATGCCTTGCGGATGAACAGTGTTGACAATGGCGCGGCGACTATGTAGCATTGCTGTGCCCTGTTTGTATTGTGCAGAAAGAGAAATGAGGAGACAAGATATGGGCGTTTTCCCGCAACAGCAATCACTGTGTCTGGTCTTCCGGCATCGGGCCAGGGCGGTTATCGCGGCGGCGGCTGTCGCCGTTGCAGCCGCAAGCGCCGGGGCCTCGGATTCCTACACGATAGCCAACGGGGCATATCTGGACATCAGCACTTTCAGCGTCGCCTGCAAGCGCGTTACCAACAATTCCGGCGCCAGCCTCTATGTCCCGGCATACACGTTAACCGAGTACAACTCTTTCCTTAACGGCACGCAGCATCCGGCCGGCATCACAATAGGGAACTGCTACACGCTGACTATTTCGGTTTCCGGCAGCGGCAGCGTGGACCCGGCGTCCGGCAACACTTATGCCGACGGGCAGGTGGTAACGCTGACCGCGACCCGCAATTGCGCGAACACATTTTCCGGCTGGAGCGGCGACGCCAGCGGCACCTCCTATCCGTCAACCACGGTTACGATGACCTCCAACAAGAGCGTAACAGCCACTTTTGCCGCCGGTTATTATTATGCGTCTCTCACCTCCGGCTCAAGCTGGACAGTGCCCAATGAATGGCTCTCGTCCTGCAACACGGTGGAGGTTATAGGCGGCGGAGGCGGAGGCGCCGGCGGAGGGTTCACCAACCTGGCCGGCGGCGGAGGCGGAGGCGGCTATTCAAAGACGAGCAACATATCCCTGACGCCCGGCGGCTCGGCTTCCTACAGCATCGGTTCCGGCGGCGGAGGCGGGGCCTCCGGCTGCCATGCCGGAACCGGCGGGGGAACCACATCGTTCGGCAGCGGGCCCAGCGCCAGCGCCAACGGCGGCGCCGGAGGCGCCTGTCCCAGCGCCGGCGCAGCGGGCGGCAGCACCACCGGAGCCGTGGGCGACACCAAATACGCCGGCGGCAACGGCGGCGGAAGCTCATCTTCGACGGGTGACGCAAGCGGAGGCGGCGGCGCGGCGGGGCCGAACGGCGCCGGCAAAAACGGGGGATTGGCCTACAACAACGGCACTTATCTCTGCAGCGGCGGAGGCGGCGGCGCCGCCGGCGGCTCCTCCACGGCAGGCAGCAACGGTTCGGACAGCGGCGGCGGCAACGGCGGCAAGAACCGCAGCAACAGCGGCGCCGGAACCGGAGGGGCCGCCAGCGGCAACGGCAACAGCGGCACGGCAGGCAGCAACGGCGGCGGAGGCGGCGGGGCCTCCGCGGGAGGCATGTATGCCTTCAGCGGCGGCAACGGCGGCGCGGGCAATGAATGGAGTTCCTACGGCGGCGCAGGCGGCGGGGGCGGCGGGTCCGCCTCGGCGCTGGGCTCGGGAGATTCCGCCGGAACCGGCGGCAATTACGGAGGAGGCGGAGGAGGAGGCGGCCACGCGGGCGGCGCGGGCGCGCAGGGCGTCATCTATATAGTTTATTAATCCGAATGCTCCAGTCGGTTTTCGCTGCAAAAAAATTGCGAGCAGACACTACCGCCGGCCGGTGCCGGCGGTTTTGCGTTTTGATGAGAGAGCGGATTGCGCCACAAACCGCGCCAGCAGCGCCATTGAGCATATCCCGTATTTCACGCTGCGCCTGAAATTGATTGACGAGGCTTCCGCGAAGTACTTCGCCGGAACCGGAATGTCGCCTATCCTCAGCCCCGCGCCGACGGCCTTCAGCAGCATTTGCGCGTCAAAGACAAAATCGTCCGAATTGCCCCGCCAGTCCGCGGCTTCCAGCGCCTTGCGCGAATAGGCGCGCAGCCCGCTGTGCCATTCGCCCAGATTCTGCCCGGTGGCCAGATTCTCCACAATGGTGAGGCAGCGGTTTGCGATGTATTTGTACAGCGGCATTCCGCCTTTGAGCGCCTCGTCCCTGGAGCGTATGCGGTTGCCCAGCACAATGTCGCAGATGTCCAGGCGGATAAGCTCGGTCATTATGGAAACCACGCGCGGGTCGTACTGATAATCGGGATGCACCATCACCACCACGTCGGCCCCCGCCTCCAGCGCATGGGCGTAACAGGTTTTCTGATTCGCGCCGTAGCCGCGGTTTTTATCGTGGCGGAACGCTTGTATGCCCAGCCCGGAGGCAAGCTCGTAGGTGCCGTCGGACGAACAATCGTCAACGAGGATGATTTCGTCCACCGGAGGCAGGGCTTTCACGGTGCGCTCCAGCGTTTTCGCGGCGTTGTAGGCGGGCAGCACCACTACGGTTTTCATGGATAAATTCTACAAAACTATTTAGAATCTGGTTATGTGCCGTATCGCCGATTACTTTTCGCTTGAGGAAAACGGGACTTCCGTGCGGACGGAGCTTTCCGCCGGGCTTGCCACTTTCCTGACAATGTCCTATATACTGTTCGTGCAGCCGCAGGCGCTGGCCGCAGCGGGGATGGACGGCGGCGCGGTTTTCACCGCCACCTGCCTGTCCTCCGCGCTAGCCTGCATCGTGATGGGTTTTGCCGCCAATTATCCCATCGCCCAGGCCCCGCTTATGGGCGAGAATTTCTTTTTCGCCTATGCCGTGGTGCTGGGGATGGGGATAAGCTGGCAGAAGGCGCTGGGGCTGGTTTTCGTCTCCGGGCTGGCGTTCATGCTGCTTAATGTCACCCGCGCGCGGGAGTATCTGCTTAACGCGATACCGGATTCGCTCAAGTTCGGCATTTCCGTGGGAATAGGGCTTTTCATCTCGTTTATAGGGCTTAAGGAGGCGGGAATAATAGCCGCCTCGCCCGGCACACTGGTGCAGCTGGGGCCGGTAACGGAAGCTCCGGTTGCAATCGCGCTGGCCGGCTTCGGGGTTACGGCGCTGCTGTTTGTGCGCGGCGCGCGCGGCGCGATACTCTGGGGAATAACCGCCTGCGCCGCGCTGGCCTGGGCCCTTGGCGTCATAAAGATAGGCGGCGTATTCAGCGCGCCGCCTTCAATGTCGCCCACTTTCATGAAGCTGGATGTTAGCGGGCTGCTGAACTGGCATTCGCTGTCCATCGTGCTGGTCTTCCTGTTTATGACGGTGTTTGACACGGTTGGGACGCTGGTCGGCGTGGGAATGCAGGCAGGGCTTATGAAGAACGGCAGGCTGGCCCGCGCCAACCGCGCCATGATATCCGACGCGGTGGCCACCTCTGTCGGGGCCTGCCTGGGCACCTCCACGGTGTCCAGCTATATAGAAAGCGCGACGGGCGTCGCCCAGGGCGGGCGCACCGGGCTTACGGCGGTGGCCGTGGGGATTTTATTCCTGCTGGCGCTGTTTTTCTCGCCGCTGGCGGCGGCGGTGGGGACGGGGGTCAAATTAAGCGGCGGGCAGCTTGTGCATCCCGTAACCGCGCCCGCGCTGATAATGGTGGGCGCGCTTATGATGCGCGCCGCGCGCAAAATCAACTGGGACGACATGGCCGATTCACTGCCCGCCTTCCTGATAATAATACTCATCCCCTTCACCTTTAACATAGCAGACGGCATCGCCGCCGGTTTTATCGCATTCCCGCTGGTCAAGACCGCGCAGGGCCGCCGGGCGGAGGCGACGCCGCTTATGTGGTCGCTCTGCGTCCTTTTCATCCTGCGCTACATTTTCCTCAGGTGAAGCCGAGTCTTTGCCGGCCACTGCCCAATCACAATTTCCGGGGTAAGTTTCAGAATAAATTTTGTAGACTGGCGGTATGCTCTGGCACAGGTTCCGGCTTTTCTGGGACAGATACTGGCTTTGGATAGCCATAATCACGCTGCTTGCCGTTTCGGTGGCGGTGCCGGTGGCCTATCTGCGCGGGCTTGAGGAAAACACATACAAATACATAATCGCGCTGAACATGGCCTCGCTTCCGGCGGGGGTGCTGCAGACTCTGATTTTCGTGGGATTCCTGTACCTGCTGCAATTCGGCGGCGGGTTCGCGCGTTTCAAAAAAATGCGCGTGCGCACCGGGGCGATACAGGTCAAGTTCACCGATGTCATCGGCCTGGGCCAGGCCAAGCGCGAGGCCTGGGAGGTGGTGCAGCTTATACGCGACAGGCGCCGCGTTACCACCATCGGCGGCAAGATACTGCGCGGCGTGCTGATGGTGGGGCCGCCGGGCTGCGGCAAGACGCTGCTGGCCAAGGCCATCGCGGCGGAGGCGGGGGTGCCGTTTCTGGCCGTCTCCGGCGCGGAGTTCACCGAGATTTTCATAGGCGTGGGCGCCTCCCGCGTGCGCAAGCTGTTCCGCCAGGCCAGAAGCTACGCGCGGGCTTACGGCTCCTGCATAATTTTCATAGACGAGATTGAGGTCATAGGCCGGCAGAGAATTCTGCACGACGCTTTCGGCGGCGGGGCGGAAACCAACAGCACCCAGAACCAATTGCTGATAGAGCTTGACGGCCTTGAAGACAGCGACGCCAACGTGGTGGTAATCGGCGCCACCAATGCCGGCGAGAAGACTCTGGACGAGGCGCTGCTGCGCCCCGGCAGGTTTGACCGCAAAATCCACGTAGGCCGTCCCAATCTGGAGGAGCGCGAGCATATTTTCCGCTATTATCTGGGCAAAATAAAATGCGACCCGCAGCTGGACGTGGCCCGGCTGGCGCGCAAGACCGTCCGCAAAACCCCGGCTGAGGTGGAAAATATCGTAAAAGAGGCGGCGCTTATAACCGCCCGCTCCCGCCGGGACGCCGTAACCATGCGCGAGCTGACCGAAGCCATAGAGCGCATAGAGCTGGGCGTGGAGCATAAGCTCAACCTCACCCCGCGCGAGAAGGAGATGACCGCCTGGCACGAGGCCGGCCATGTGCTTGCGCTTTACCTGACCCATCCGACCAGCGACGTGTTCAAGGTTTCCATACGCCAGCGCGGCGGAGCGCTGGGGGTGGTGCATTCCGTCCCCAGAGAGGAGCTTTACGCCGCCGACAGGGAGACTTTGCTGGCGCATATCCGCTTCGCCCTGGGCGGCTACGCGGCGGAGCGCAAGCGCTACGGCCTTTCCACCGACGGCGTCAGCGCGGATTTCGCCGATGTCATGCGCGTCGCTCACGATATGGTCTGGCGGCTGGGCATGGGCAGTTCCGGCCTGGCGGGCGACTACACCGCAATTCCCGAAAACCAGCTTTCCGAAACCTTCAAGCAGCAGCTTAACGAGGACACCCGCAAACTCATCGCCGAGCAGCTGGCCTCCGTGGAAAAGCTCTTAAACGACCAATGGCCCATAGCCCAGGCCCTTGTGGCCGAGCTGCTGGCGAAAGAAGAGATGGATTACGACGAGGTGTCCGAGATTTTCTCCCGTTTCGGCAAGCCGCCGCGCCTGTCGCCCGCGGCGCCGCCGCCCGCCGCGCCGGAGGCCGCGCGATGAGGCGGTTTCGCGCCGCAGCCGGGCGGAATTTACGGACCGGCTTGCCGCTGCCCGCGCTGGCGGCCGCCTTCTGCTGCGCGCTGGCGCTGTCCGGCTGCGGCAAGGGCGGCGCGGCATACGAGGCGGCAAAAATATTTGCCGCCAACAGCGCAAAAAAAATCACTTTTGAGGATGCCCGCGGGGCCTTCGCCAAAGGCCGGGTCAATGCCATAACTTCCCTTGACAGGCACTGCCGCATAGCCGGCGCGGCGCAGAAGCGGCTTGTGGCCGCCGCGCCGCAGACGCGCGTCATGGGCGTTGGGCTACGCATAGCCGCAAGGGGCAAATTTTTCGAGATAACCCAGGTGATGCGGGGCTCCTCCGCCGAAAAAGCCGGCCTGGCCGAGGGCGACAGGCTGCTGGCCGTCAACGGCATGCCGGTTGCCGGCCTGCCCGCCGCCAGAGTGCGCGAGATGACGTCCGCATCTTCCGGCGGGGATGTGGACCTGGCGGTGTCCCGCGTTCTTGGCGGGCTGGAGCGGCGGCTGCAATTTTCCGTGCGGCGGGAGATAGTGGAGGTTCCCATAGCCACATCCGCCATATACCAGCAGTGGGCGGGATATTTGCGGATGACGTCGTTCGCGCTGGGATCGGCGGCGCAGGCCCGGCGCGAAATGGCGGATTTGCATGCGGCGGGGATACAGGCCGTCCTGCTGGATTTGCGCTTCAACAAAGGCGGCCTGCCGGCGGAGGCCGCGGATTTTCTGAGGCTTTTCACGGGCGGCAAAAAAACGCTTTTCCGCGAGATTTCCGACAAGGCCGCCTACAGGCAGTCATACGAGGCGGGCCCCGACGCGCAGTTCGGGGATGTGCTTGTGATGGTGCTGGTCAACGGCAAAACCGCCGGCTGCGCGGAGATAGCGGCCCAGTCGCTGCGCGAAAACACCGGCGCGCTTGTGGCCGGCTCCAGAACCGCCGGCGAGGGCGGGACGCAGCGCATGTTTAACCTGCCAGACGACAAGGGGTTGTGGATGACGGTGTCCTACCTTGTGCCGCCCTCCGGCAGGGCCATAGAGGAGGCGGGCATTATTCCGGACATGACGATAACCGCAAGCGCCGGGGACGAGGCCCGCATAGAGCAGGGCTGGAGCGAAACGAAGTATCCCGTCCTCAACGACCCGTATTT
The DNA here is from genome assembly GCA_041651175.1 of Elusimicrobiales bacterium. NCBI lineage: Bacteria > Pseudomonadati > Elusimicrobiota > Elusimicrobia > Elusimicrobiales > Elusimicrobiales bacterium. The sequence goes on from JBAZJT010000004.1 coordinate 14,815, forward strand.
CAGGGAGGCGGTGAAAACCCTCGCCGCCAAGGCTCAACAACAGGGCCTGAAAATGGTAAAATAGTTCTCACATGACCGCAGTTGAAAAACAATTCCTCTCAACCGCGCTTGCAGGCGCGCTGCATGACATGGAGCGCAAACGCGCAGGGAAACCCCATTTGCGCGAGCAGGCGCGCTGCGTTTTCTGCGGCCAGCCGATAACGGCGGACAGGTTTTATGTCATCCGCGACGGCGGCGGCTACGCCGCAGGCTGCCTGCACTGCGGCGCGCTGCGCGAATCTTTTCCCAGCGTGAACCCGTTCATGTTCTCCAATCTCGCGCGCAGCAGAACCAACTGAACCAGAGTCTAAATGTCCGGCGAAGATTATTACAACCTGCTTGGCGTGCCGCGCAACGCGGACCCGGAAGAGATAAAAGCCGCCTACCGCAGGCTGGCGCTTAAATACCATCCCGACCGCAACCCCGGCAACCGCGATGCGGAAGAGCATTTCAAGCAGATAAACTCCGCCTACGAGGTCCTCTCGGACGGGGATAAGCGCGCCTCCTACGACCGTTTCGGCCATTCCGGCCCCGGCATGGGGGCGGATGCCGGCTTTGACGGTTTTTCCGGCGTGGACGTGAACGAGGTTTTCAGCAGCGTCTTTGAGAATATGTTCGCCGGCGCGGCGGGCGGCGGCTCGCGCAGAAGCCGCGCGCGCAGGGGCGCGGACCTGCGCCATGCCGTGGAAATAAGCCTGGAAGAGGCCGCCTCCGGCGTAAATCTGCCGCTTGAATACGAACGGGCCGAGTTTTGCCGCGCCTGTTCCGGCACCGGCGCAAAGCCGGGCCATCCGCTTAAAAAATGCCGGGCCTGCGGCGGCGCGGGGCGCATTCAGTTCGCGCAGGGCTTTTTCTCGCTTTCGCAGACCTGCCCGGAATGCGGCGGCGCGGGCGAGGTGATAACCAAACCCTGTCCCGATTGCGGCGGCGCGGGCCGCGTCCGGGCTAAGGCTTCGCTCACAATCAAAATCCCGCCGGGCATCGCCTCCGGCAACGTGCTGCGCGCCGCGCGCGGCGGCGACGCGGGCGACCGGGGCTCCGAAAACGGGGACCTCTACGTGGAAACGCATGTCAAAGAGCATCCCCGCTATCAGCGCGAGGGGAACGACCTGATTTACAAGCGCACCATCGCGTTCCCGCAGGCCGCGCTGGGCTGCGCCATGGAGGCGCCGCTTCTGGGCGGCGGGAAGGCGGAGGTTAAAATCCCCGCCGGGACGCAGCACGGCGCGACTATCCGGCTGCGCGGCATGGGCATGCCCCATCTGGGCGGCGGCGACCGCCGCGGCGACCTGCTGGTGCGCGTGGCGGTTGAGATTCCCCGGCAGCTGGGCGCGCGCGAGCGCGAACTGCTGGAGGAGCTTGCCAAAGTCATGCAGGCCGAAGAGGAAACCGGAAACGGGGGCGGATTTTTCAAAAAGGTTTTCGGAGGCTGATGTGAGCGGCCAGTATTATGTCCCGCCGGAGAACATAACCGCCGGCGGGTTTTTCGTTTCCGGCGGGCGGGCGCGGCATATCGCCGGCTCCATGCGGCTGAGAAAAGGCGACGAAATCACTATTTTTGACGGGACCGGAAATCAATGGCGGGCCAGGCTTTCCGCCGCCAACGCGGAAGAGGCGCGCGGCGATATTATGGAGAAGCTGCCCCCGCGCTCCCCATCGTGCCGGATAACCGTCTGCTTTGCGCCGGTGTCGCGCCAGTCAACGGAGCTGATGCTGGATTTGTGCGCGCAACTGGGCTGCTCGGCATTCGCGCCGGCGATAACCGCGCGCACGCAGTTTGACATAACCTCCCGCTGGGCGGAAAAATCCGTCCGCTGGCGCGAGGTGCTTATACAAAGCTGCTGCCAGTGCGGCGTGCCGCAAATACCGGAACTGCTGGCCCCGCGCCCGTTTTCCGCCGCCGTGAAAGATTTTGCAGGCGGCGTTGCGGCCATAGCCAGCCCGGGGGCCGGCCTTTCGCTGGCGGAGTTCTGCCGCAGCCGCGCCCCGCTTTCCGAAATAGCCGTTTTTATCGGCCCCGAAGGCGATTTCACGCCGCAGGAGTTGGAGCTGGCGCGCAGCGCAGGCATAACGCCGGCGGGGCTGGGTCCCTATATAATGCGCGCCGAAACCGCCTGCGCCGCCGCCTGCGCGCAAATCCTTCAATAGCCTGATGAAAATATATCTCAAGACATTCGGCTGCCGGGTGAATCAGGCCGAGACCCAGTCTTTGCGCGAGCGCATTTCCGCCGCCGGCCATGAGATATGCCGGCGGTTTGAGGAGGCGGACGCCGCCGTCATCAACGGCTGCGCCGTAACCGCCGGGGCAGACAAGGATTGCGCCCGGCTGCTGCGGCTTATAGCGCGGCGCAATCCGGGCTGCCGCATAATCGCCACGGGCTGTTACGCCTCGGTGTCGCCGCAGTCCGTGCTGGAAAACGCGCCGCGCGCGGAAATAATACCCAACCACCGCAAACAGGATATTCCGTCGGAATTTTTCGGCGCGGAGAAGGCGCCGGGTTTCGGCTGGCGCGCCTCCTCGCATCACGGGCGCAGCCGCGCCTTCGTAAAAATCCAGGACGGCTGCTCCGGCGGCTGCAAATACTGCATAGTGCCGCTGGCGCGGCCCCATGTCTCGTCCAAACCCGTTGAGGAGGCACTCTCCGAAATCGCGGCGCTGGCGGAGAACGGATACGGCGAAATAGTGCTTTCCGGCATCAATATCGGCTGCTACCGCTGCCCGCATACCGGCGCGCGGCTGGAGAATTTGCTGGGCGGGATATGGCGCGCGGGCGGGGATTTCAGGGTGCGGCTGTCTTCAATAGAGCCGCGCGACGTTTCGGACGGGCTCGTGGCCGCCGCGCTGGCGGGAGGGGACAGGTTCTGCGGGCATTTCCATATCCCGCTTCAGTCGGGCGCGGATACGGCGCTGCGCGCCATGGGCAGGAATTACGATTGCGCGTTTTACCTCTCCGTCCTGGAAAAAATCAAAAAGGCCTGGCCCGCCGCCGGGATATACAGCGACGTTATAGCCGGCTATCCGCAGGAAAGCGCGGCGGATTTTTCGGCAGGGCATGAATTCATCTCTGAAGCCGGTTTCGCGGGGCTGCATGTGTTCCGCTATTCGCCGCGCCCCGGCACCGCCGCCGCCGCGCTGAAACCGCTTGACCCGCGCACGACATTTGCCCGCGCCGAAAAGCTGCGCGCGCTGGACAAACAATTGCGCCGCGCCTTTGCCGCCGCGCTGGTCGGGTCAACGCAGCTTGTAACCGTGGAAACCTGCAAAAACGGCGCGGCCTGCGGCATCACGGGGAGTTTTGTGAATGTCGCGCTGGACGGAAATCCCGGCTCGCCGCTTGCGCGGGTAAAAATCCTCTCCGCCTCCGAAGGCCGCTGCCGCGGCGTTGTCATATAGGCCCTCCGGCCCTTCCCCGGCATTTCCCGTTTCGCGTAAACTTGATGTGGAACAAAATCGCTCCGAGAGGTGTGGGTATGAAAAAAACCGCAGTATCGCTGCTGGCCGCGCTGGCATTCGCGCTTCCCGCGTGCGCCGGAATTATGTCCGACCTGCTTTGCCTGTCCGGCCTGAAATCGCCGGAACAGCCGCCGGATGCCGCCATGCGCGCGGACGCCGGGCTTGAACTGGCCCCCATGCTGGATGACTATCTGATTACCGACGCCGTGTTCCAGACCACAAAGGAAAAGGCACATGTCTCTTTTGCCAAGGTGCCCAACTGCGCCGGAGGCGGCAATTGCGAGGATACCCAGTATTTCGCCATGTTCAGGACGGATTCCGGGGCGGTTTACGGCGCGAATCTTTATAATATCGCCAATTACGGCATTTTCAAATCCGGGCAGAAGGATATTTACTTTGACGGCCCCGGAAACCCTGTCTATACGGTCAAGCTGATGGTGGAGGACACCGACAACACCGACCGGCAGATCATTACCGTAACCCGGAACGGGCGCCAGGTTTTCGGCATGACCATAACCCAAATCCTCGCCGCGCGCGACAGGCGGGCCCGCCGTGTTTCGCTGGACAGGCAGTATATGGTGTTTCTGTCGCACGGGATTACGCAGGACGCAAACCACGAGCTTGTGATATCCCCTTCCAAATCCATGCTCACCTTCCTGCCGGCGCAGAAAACCGACGAGTATATCATGATAAACGCCAACGCGCTTTCGGAGAAGGCGACGGCCATCCCCCAGCTTGGCGGCTGGAAACTGGCGGTGAAAGACGGCAGGCTTTTGATGACGAAGTAACCCGCGTTTGAAATCCGCCGCCCCGCGCCGCCGGCGCGGGGCGGCTTGTTTAACCTGAAAGTTTCAGGTTAAGGTTGCGGCAGGAGGTTTTCTTTCGCGCAAAAGCGGGATTTTATTGCGGCAGTTCATGCAGCGTGAACTGATACCGTCTTTCCCTGCCGCCGGATTTCAGACCGATTTCCTGGGAAGTTTCCTTGACCACCGCAAATCTGGAGCCGGGCCTGAACAGAACTTCATCCTCGTTTCGCATTATGGATATGCCCTCAAGCGATTTGGCGGTAAGGGCATGTATTTTAAGCACAATATCGCTTTCGGATATTATTTGCCGCCGCGTCGCCTGATTGGTGACGCGGCTTGCGCTTAAAAATCCCCGCGTAATAAAGGGCCTGCGCTGCGCCATGGCCGCCCTGTATTCGCCGGCGCGCCGCTCAACGGTTGCACAGTCGGAATTGCCGCCGGACGCCAGTTTGTAGAAATCCGCGCGTATCACCCCGCCTTTGTAATCGGGGAGTTTGTTTATTCCGGAAAGCAGAAGTTTTATCGTGCTTATCTCGCCGGGACTGTCCGGCAGTCTTCCGTGCCAGAGCGGGGAGTTGATGTATTTGTATATGCTGCCGGTATAGGCCATGACAGCCGCAAGCTCTTCCGGCAGCATTATCCGCAGCGCGGGGTTCATTGCCTGTCGTGCGACAGCCTGCTCCCGCGCCGGAGAATCGCGCCAGGGTCCAAAATCCGCTTCGCCGGCCTGGTAGCCGCTCAGCGGCGCGCCGTTTGAAAGGGCGAGGCAACCCTGCGCGTTGATGACCAGTTCCTGCGCGCGCGCCGCGGCGGCCAGCAGAACCGCATACAGAAATACCAGCCATGTTTTGCGAAAAAACCCGTTTGTGCAGATCATATTATCTTGCGAGTTTCTGATGTCCGGCTTCGTTCGGCTGCCTCATAAAAATTGTAGCACCATTCTTCCGATACGGCATGGGCCCTCTGGTCTGATGCAGCGGACCCTATTTCGCGGTTTTTCGCCGAATCCCGCGGCCAACTGAAATTTTCAGGTTAATGTGCGGTCGAATTGCGGCTATTTGCGCTCTTCCGTCCGGGCCGGAAGCGGCGCCGGCGTTTTTTCCTTGGGCGCCGCGTTTACCCTGAGGGAACCGGCGGAGAATTTTTTCGCCGCGCCGGACTTGGCGCGCGACGGAGCCGGTTTGGCAGCCCCTGCTTTGACAGCCTGTGATTTGGCCCGGCGGGGTTTTTCCTTTGCGGCAACCGGCGCAGCCGCGCGGGGCTTATCGGATGAAACCGTCCTGGCCGCGGCATGGCGCGGCTTGGCGGTCGCGGCCTCACGCTGCGGCGGCGCGGCGAAAAGCGCGGTTACAGCTTCGGCTATGGCGCGGGCCAGCTTGTCGCGGAAGCCGGCGTCCATCACCATGGCCTCCTGCTCCGGCAGCACCATGTAGACATTCTCTATCAGGATGGACGGCATCTGCGTCAGCCGCGCCACATGGTAATCGCCGTAACGCAGCCCCTCGTCCGGCAGGGGGATATTTTTCCGATAGGAAGAGTAAACCGCGCGGGCCAGGTCCATGCCCTGCTGATGGTAGAAGTAGACCGAAAAACCCCTGTCGCCGCCAAGCGGGCTGACGCCGTCGGGCAGGGCGTTATTGTGTATGGAGATGTAGATGTCGCTTTTGGCGCGGGCGGCTATGCGCGGACGCTCGGCCAGAGGGATTTGCTCGCTACCGTAACGCGTCAGATCCACATTGGCGCCCAGCAGGCCCAGAGCCTGCGCCGTCTGTTTGGCGATTGCCAGATTGGCCTCAAATTCGTAATAGCCGGAAGGGCCTATCGCGCCGTCCAGCGGCGGCGTGTATTTGGGAGAATGCCCCGGGTCCAGCATTATTTTAAGCCCTTCAAGCGGGCGGCGCGCGGTGGCGGCGGAAAGGACGGGCTTGCCGCGCAGCTCCAGCGAAAACCCGCTTCCGTTCCAGCTCATGTCATAGCCCCAGAGCTTTTCGGCCAGATTGACGGTGATGCGCGCCGTCTGCGGGTCAAGCTGTTTCCAGCGCACGTCGCGCACTATGGCGTCCGACGAATCGTAGACGACCCATTGCATGTTGGCGGCGGTGTAGTAAAACGTAACCTCCAGCGCGCCATCGCGCTCGTCCACGGCGTATGGGACGTTGCGGGAGAGGTCTATGTTGAGCCTGGAGGAGCGGTTCCCCGCCTTTATGAATATGCTGCCCATGGCGGCATGCGGCGGCGGGGTGCCTTCCGGCAGAAAGCGGAGCTTGGATTCCTCCACAAGGCCGGACTCGGCATCGTTGAGCCGTATGCGGTAGAGGCCGCCTATCTTCGCGTCGGCGGAGCCGCGCGTGCCGGGCTGGAGGAACATGAAATACCCGCGCGCGTCGGTGCGCAGCGGAATGGTGTCGGTGGAGCATTCCACCTCCCAGCGGCGTCCGCGCAGCGCGGTCAGCCTTCCTTTGGCGGCGTATCTGGCGGTTTTGCCGTTCTTTTCAAAGCGGAATCTTATCTCCGCGTTTTCCGCCGCGTCTTCGGCAAGCAGTTGATACGCGCCGTAATACATCCCGCCCGGAGATTCGGCCATGGGGATATTTTTCGCGACGCCCCGTATGGAGAAAGAGGCTTTCGCCCCCTCGCCGGCCCGCGCGGAGACCGTTACCCAGTCCCCCGGCTGGAGCGCGATGTCGGAGGAGGGCAGCAGCGACGTCTCGTCCGCCCCGGGACCGTCGGCGGAGAGTTTCGCGGGCGTTTCCACAACCACATTGCGCACGAAGGAATGGACCGTCGTCCCGTCGTTAAGCTCCAGCCTGTACTGGAAATTGCCGGGGCCAAGCGGCAGGAAAGCTATGAAAGTCCCGCCGGGGTGGACCGTCACATTCTCGCCGTTTATGGCCAGCGAGGCGGTGGACGGGGAGACATTGCCAAAAATAAAATTGTTTTTCACCGGCGGAATTTTCGCGCCCTCGTAGGGATAGATGACGTTTACCGTCTGCGCGCAGGCCGCGCGGCAGAAAGCGGCCAGCAGCGCGGCAGCAATGGCCTTTGTCATAAATTCTCCTCCGGCGGCTTGAACGGAAGCTTTATCTCCATCTGTTTTATGCGGGTCAGAAGCTGGTTTTTGGTGAACGGCTTGGGCAGATACTCGTCCGCGCCGATTTCCATGCCTTTAAGCGCGCTCATCGCGTCGGCGCGTATGGTGAGCAGCATTACCGGGATGGAGGCCAGTTTCCTGTTGCCGCGTATTTTATGCAGCAGTTGGTAGCCGTCCAGCCCCGGCATATTGATGTCGGAGAGCACCATGTCCACCGGCTCGTTCAAAAGCACCTGGAGCGCGTATTCCGCGTCCTGCGCGATTATGACGCTGTAGCCGCCGCCCTCCAGCACAATCTTGAGCAGTTCCAGTATGCTTCTGTCGTCATCCACCACCAGAACCGTAAGCATTATTGAACCTCGGCCTCCAGCAGTTGTTTTTTGCGCTTCAATCCGCCCGCGCCGGAAAAGCCGCCCAGCCCCCCGCCGGAAGAGACGACGCGATGGCACGGCACATGCGGCCAGAAGGGGTTTTTGGACAGAGCCTGCCCCACCGCCCGCGCCGCCTTCGGCGAGCCGACGTCCCGCGCAATCTCGCCGTAGCTGCGGGTGCAGCCTCTGGGGATGGCGGCGCAGGCCAGCCACACCTTCCGGTAAAAAGGAGGATACTCCTCCAGCGCGGACAGGACGCGCTTTGGCAGCGCGGGCCGCGCCGGCTGCGCTGCGGGGGGAAGTTTTTTTGTCAGGCGCAGCAGCGTCATTTGTTTACGGAGATTATCTCGGCCTCGTAATCCAGGGTTTTGCCGGCAAGCGGATGGTTGCAGTCCAGCACGATATGCTTTCTGCCGGTGTCTTTAATCACGCAGGCCAGCTTTTTGCCGTCGCTGGTGGCGGCTTCCATCTTGTCGCCTGTAACCGGCTTGCGATCTTTTGGCACAAGCGACATGGCGACTTCATGCACCAGTTCCTTCTGGTACGGATACGCCTTTTCAGGCGGAAGATGCAGCTTGAAAACGGCCCCGGCGGTTTTTCCGGCAAGCTCGGTCTCCAGCGCGGGCGGCAGCCCGCACGAACCGTAAGAACAGGAGACTACTTTGGCCTCCACGAATTTCCCGGCGCTGTAGAGCGAGTATTTAAGCTCCACCCGCGCGCCCGTTTCCACCACCGGTTTGCGGCAGCCGTACAGCGCCATGGCTTGCGCCAGCGCGGCGGAAAATATGATTAGTTTTTTCATAAATCCTCTGCGAGTTTTCTGCTCCTCAGCCATCTATGATACTTTATTCCGAAGCGGTGCGCCTCGTCGCGCACGGCCATCAGCAGCCGCAGCGCGGGGCTGGCGCGGTCCAGCACAACCGGCCCGCGCCGGCCCGGGACGAATATCTCCTCCCGCTCCTTGGCAAGGGAGATTATAGGAATTCTGACGCCCTGCCCGCTCGCCGCGCGGCAGGCGGCGGCAAGCTGGCCCATGCCGCCGTCTATAAGCAGCAGGTCGGGGAAAGGCCCGCCCTCCGCTTTCAGCCGGGCGAGGCGGCGGCCCGTAATCTCGGCTATCATGGCGAAATCGTCGCCGCCGCGCGCCGGCGCCGGGGTTTTGATTTTGAAGCGGCGGTAATGCGCGCGGTTGGGCTTTCCGGCAATAAAACAGACCATGCTGCCCACGGGCTGCCTGCCGAAAAGATGCGAGGTGTCAAACCCCTCTATATGCACCGGCGGGCGGGCAAGGCCGATATGCCGTGCCAGCTCCGCGGCGGCGGCGGAGGTTTCCATCTCGCGCTCAAGCTGCCCGGGCCCCACGCGGCTTACCCGCGCGCGCTGGCCCATATGCTCCACCGCGCGCGCCAGGTCGCGGTAAAGCCCGGCCTCCTCGTAGCGCATGGCGGCGGCGGAATTTTTCATCCGGGCGGAAAACCGCTTCAGCAGCGTCCCCAGCCTTCCCTCCAGAATCATGGCGGCGCGGCGGACTATTTTGAGGTAATCCGCCCGGCTGATTTTGCCGGCGCAGGGCGCGGGGCATTGCCCGGTGTGGAAATACAGGCAGCCGTTTATCCTGCGCGTGTCCAATGGTTTGGACAGCGAAAATTCCCATTTGCACGGCCTGAGCGGCAGCAGCCGGCTGCGCCAGAAATAGCGCAGCAGCCTTTTTATGCCCGCCGCGTCCGGGTAGGGGCCGTAGTATTTCCCGCCGCCGCTTTTGCGGCGCACGGCCAGAATGCGCGGGAAATCCTCGTCCGTGATTTTGATATACGGGTAGGATTTGTCGTCCTTCCACATGCTGTTGAAAAACGGCTGGTGGAGCCTGATGAGTTTGCGCTCCAGCACAAGCGCGTCACGCTCGCTGTCGCAGACGATGCAGTCTATCTTTCGGATAAGCGGCACTAGGGCCGGGGTTTTCCAGTCCCCCGCCGCGCGCGAGGCCTGGAAATACTGCGCCACCCGCGCGGCCAGACTGTTGGCCTTGCCGATGTATATTATCTTCCCGGCGGCGTCGCGCATGATATAGACGCCCGGCGCCGCCGGCAGGTTTTTATAGGGTATGGTCTGCATCGGCCTGCAATTTGGCCTCAAACCCTTCCGAGGCGATGAACACATAGTTTCTGCCGCTTTTTGTTTTCAGCATAAGCCCGCGCTTTGCCAGATCCATAAGGTCGGCATAGGCGGTGCCGTATGCGACGTTCTGAATTTGCGCGTGCCTCCGTATCGCATATATTCTGCCGGGCTTTTTCAGCGCGTCGCCGAGTATTTCCCGCTGCCTGTGGTTGAGCCCTGGAAACTTCCGCAGCATGCCGGCGGAACGGGCGGCCTCCTCGTTTTTTCTGGCTATATGGCGCATTATCTCGCTGGCCGCGTCATGTATGACGCGCAGATTGTACATGATGAAATAAGTGGCGTCGCCGCCGTCCAGCTCGGAATGCAGGAAAGCGCGCATGTACTGCCCGGAGCTTTTGAGGACTATGCGCGAAATGGAAATATATTCAAAAGGCGAGTAGCCGCTGCGCAGCATGTGCCAGTAGAATATCGCCCGCGCCGTCCTGCCGTTGCCGTCCACGAAAGGATGGTCGTAGCCTACCCAGAAATGCAGCAGAATGGCTTTAACGACCGGATGCATGAACTCGGAATCATCATTGGCGAAGGCTATCAGCCTGTTCATCCTCTCTTCAAGCTCCGCGCCGGAAGGCGGGGTGTGCAGAATGGTGCCTTCCCCGTCAAAAACTTTGACATCGTCGTCTTCCGGGCTGCGCCTGAATCTGCCCGAATCCGCGGGGGTGTCAAGAGTGCCTTCGGTAACTATTGAATGCAGCCGCCTGATGGCCTCAACAGTCAGCGACGCATCCTTGAGGTTTCTCCGTATTTCCTCAATCGCCCTGTAATTGTTGACCACCATTTGCTCATGCCTGTTGGCCGGAGCGCGGTTGGAACGCAGCATTTCCTTGGCCTCTTTTCTTGTAACGGCGGCCCCTTCTATCTGGCTGGACGCGATGGCCTCTTCCATAAGGGAACTGATTATGTATCGGATTCTCTCCTCGCGCGAAGGCATCCCCTCCAGCCGGGCGCTGACAGCGGAATTCCTGTCAATGAGATGCAGCCATTCCTGCGCCTGTTCGGGAAGCCAGTACGAAAAATGCCGCCCCCCCCTGTCGCGAAGCGGGAATTCCCTTGCCTGTCCGAATGAATATATTTTCCTCGCAGCCCATGCTTTTTCGGCGGATATGCCCGCCGGCATCGGCAATTGTCTGAATTGCTCCCAATAGTAGTATTTCCTGTTCCATTCTTTCAGCGCAACTTTCATTTCAGGATTGGACAGAATATTCAAACCGGTCCTTAACAGTATGTCGTTAATTGTTGGCGGCGGCACTGGAAGTTTCATATGTTATCAGTTTATATCAAATTGATACCATTGTCAACATCATCATCCTTTTACAACAAAATGTGCTTTGAAAACACGCAGTTTGTATTCTTGTCAATTATTTAATAACAATACATATCAAATTAAAACTAATTGATAAACTAAACACCCTTATTGCAAATGCTTCGCTGATTTATCCAATCCCCGAACAATGCGCCGGTTCCGTTTAGTTTGCGTATCACCGGCTCATAACAGTCAAGCGAAGGGGAGGGACGCTCGTTCTCAAACGCGGTTCCGGGCAGCGGCATGAAGGTGTGCGCGTGTATGCGCGCGCCCATGCGGGCCAGCTCCTCCATGCAGCGCGCGCTGGCGGCGGCGTCAGCCTCCGTCTCGCCGGGCAGGCCGAAGATGAAATCCACATTCGCCTTCAGTCCGGCCCTGACGGTTATCTCCGCCGCGCGCATGAAATCCTCCGGGGTATGTCCGCGCCCGCAGGCCGCCAGCAGGGACGGGCTTGCGGTCTGCGCGCCGATGACTATGTTATCGTTGTCGCAAAACCGCCTTACAAGGGCTATGGTTTCCGCCGTAACATGCTCCGGCCTGACCTCCGACGGGAAGGATCCGAAAAACACTTTGCCCCCGCCCGGATGCAGCGCGCCGGAAAGCCCCGCCAGCAGATTTTCCAGCGCGGGAAGGTTCAGCGCCCTCCCGTCCGGCGAGCCGTAGGCGAAAGCATCCGGCGTAATGGCGCGGAAATGCGTCAGCCCGCGCGCCGCCAGCGCAGCTGACGCGGCCAACACCGCCTCCGCCCCCCGGTGGCGCATTTTCGCGCCGAAATATCCGGAGGTGCGGCAGAATTTGCAGGCATTGGGGCAGCCGCGCGTTATCTCCACCGCGCCGAAAATATCGCGTGGAAACGATACCGGCGGGTATTTGTCCAGATCAACCGCCGGCGGCGGCGCATTGGAAACAAGCCGCCCGCCTTCCAGATGCGAAATTCCGGGCAGCGCGCGCCAGTCGCCGCCGCAGGCGAGGGTTTTAAGCAGCGCGGGGAACGTGGCCTCGCCCTCGCCGGAGATAACGGCGTCAAAGCCGCGCTCCAGCATCTCGCGCGGGCGGGCCGAGGCATGCACCCCCCCTGCGGCAAGCAGGACTTTTCCCCCCGCCGTCGCTTTGGCGGCGGCTGCCAGCCCGCAGGCCTCTTTCGCCTGGAATGTAAAGAACGTGAAAGCCGCGACCAGCGGCTTTGCGCCGGAAGCGGTTTGGAGCGCGGCCTGGAACTCCGCCGCGTTTGCGGCGCGCAGCAGCCTCCAGCCGGAGAGTTCCGGCTCGGTATCCAGCGCGCCCGCCAGCGCGCAGAGCGTGTTCTTGTTCTGCGGCGGACAGAAGAATATAAGCGTCGGCGACGTCATAAAATGTAGAATCACATGATATGAAAATAGGGTTCCCGGCTGCGATGATTGCGGCCCTGCTGGCGACGGCGGCGGTTTTGTTCATGCCGGCGGTCAGCGCGGATTTCACCAACTGGGACGACGATGTTTATATCACAAACAACCCGCTTGTCCGGGATTTTTCCGCAGAAAACGTAAAACTGGCGTTTTCCTCCGCGCACAAGGGGCTCTACAAGCCGCTGACGCTGCTGAGCTTTGCCGCCGAGCATAAGCTGTTCGGCCTCAATCCCGCGGCCTATCACGCGGACAATCTGATTCTTCATCTGTGCAACTGCCTGCTGGCGGGAAGACTGGCATTCCTGCTTGCCGGGACGGAGGCGGCATTTGCCGCCGCGCTGCTGTTCGGCGTGCATCCGATGCATGTGGAATCCGTCCTCTGGCTGGCCGAGCGTAAAGACCTGCTTTACACCATGTTTTTCCTGCTGTCCGTGCTGGCGTATATGGAATACCGCCGCGCAGGCTCGCGTCTTTGCCATGCCGCGTCGGCGGCGGCGCTGGCGCTTTCCATGATGTCCAAGCCGCAGGGCTTCATGCTGCCCGCCGCGCTTGTGCTTGTTGACTGGCTGCAGGGGCGCAGATTTACGCTGAAGGACAAAATACCGCATATCATCCTGGCGGGCGGATTTCTGGCGGCGGCATTATTTTCGGTAAACAAGGCGGACGCGCTGTTCCGGCGGCCCGGTTTCACCGTGTTTGACAATTTCTGCGTCGGCTGCTACGGACTGCTGTGCTATGTGCGGCGGTTTTTCCTGCCTTTTGACCTGGCGGCGGTGTATCCCTATCCGCAGAAGGCCGGCGGCTGGCTGCCGCCGGTGTTTGTGGCCGCGCCGCTTGCCGCGGCGGCGGTCGCTGCGGGGGCGTTATGGCTGTGGCGCGCGAACAGGCGCGTCATTTTCGGAATTCTGTTTTTTCTGGCTGCGCTGCTGCCGGGGCTGCAATTTTTGCCGGTAAGCCCCAGCGTCGCCTTTGACCACTATTCGTATCTGGCCTATTTCGGGCTGTTTTTTGCGGCGGCGGAGCTGCTGGCGCATTCCCCTAAAGGCCGCGCCGTGCTGCTGGCGGCGGCGCTGGCGCTGGCGTTTGCGGCGCGGGAACGCGCTTTCGCCTGGCAGAACAGCCTGACTCTCTGGAACGACGAATTATCCAAATACCCGGGAGAGCCTATAGCCCTCAACAACCGCGCGCTGGCGTATCTGCGGCTGGGCGAGACAAAGGCCGCCCTTTCCGACGCCGGCGCCGCCATAGCCGCCGAGCCGGGCGAGGGGCGCAACCTGCTCACGCGCGGGCTCATTCACGAAACCGCGGGCAGCCCGGGCAAAGCCATGGCGGACTACAACCGCGCGCTGGAAATAAACCCGAATCTGCCCGAGGGATACATAAGCCGCGGCAATTTGCTGCGGGACGGCGGGGATTTGCGCGCCGCCTTTGCCGATTACGCGCGCGCCGCCCGGCTTAGCCCGGAGCCGGACGGGGCATACAACAACATGGGCAACTGCGCCTTCAAGCTGGGGCAGCGCGACAAGGCGCTGGAATTTTACGGCGCCGCGCTGAAACTTAATCCCAATTACGCCGACGCCTGGTTCAACAAAGGCCAGATCTGCCTTGCCCGGGGGGAGCTGCAATGCGCGGAGCACGGTTTTTCGCGCGCGCTGAGGCTGGAACCGCTCAACTCCGGCGCGCTGGCGCTGCGCGCGCAGGCCCGGCTGAGAAGCGGGGATTTCCGCGCCGCGCTCGGCGATTACGAGGCGGCTTCCGCGTCCGGCGGCGGGAACGCTGATATTTTTTCCGGCATGGGCGCGGCGCGGCTGCGGCTTGGCGACGCGGAGGGCGCAGTCGCCGCATTCTCGCGCGCGGCGGAGCTGGAGCCGCGCTCCGCCGCCGCGCATTACAATCGGGGGCAGGCATTTCTGGCGAAAGGGGACTGCGCCGCCGCCCTGGCGGATTATTCGCGCGCCGTAAAACTGGACCCGCATTACGATAAAGCCGTCTCCGCGCGGGAGCAGGCCCGGAAAAACCCCGCCTGCGCCGGGCAACCCGCCGCAAAAGCGGAACGCGCAATCCGTTCCTCCGTTATCCGGGAGCAGGTCCGATGAAAAATTTCAATGTCAAAACCGCGCTGGCGGCTGTGCTGCTGATAACCGGAATCTCGCTGTCGCCGGTGATGAAAGCCGGGTTTGTAAACTGGGACGACGACTCCTATGTCGTCGCCAATCCCAGGATAGTGCAGCTTGACGCGCAGAACGTCAAGGCGATGTTTACCACCTTCCACCGGGGGCTTTACAAGCCGGTAACGATGCTGAGCCTCGCGCTGGACTACAAAATAGCGGGACTCAACCCGAAGATGTACCACGCCACCAATCTGGCGCTGCATCTGGCAAACTGCGCGCTGGTGTTATTTATAGGGCTGGAACTGGGAATGGGGGTGTGGGCCGCTTTTTTCTTCGCGCTGTTTTTCGGCATTCACCCCATGAACGTGGAATCCGCCGCCTGGGTGTCAGAGCGCAAGGAAGTGCTGCACGGGATGTTCTTCCTGTCGGCGTTTTACTCCTACCTGCGCTGGCGGGCGGGCGGCGGCAGGGCGCTATTGGCATTGTCTCCGCTGCTGTTTGCCGCGGGGATGATGGTAAAGCCGCAGGGACTGTTCCTGCCCGTCGCGCTGCTGATTGCTGACTGGGCGAAACGGCGGAAACTCTCTCTTGCCGACAAAATCCCGCTGTTTGCCGTGTCGCTGGGGTTTGGCGCCCTGGCGTTTTACACCCTGCATTCCGCCAATATGCAGGTGCAGAGCGCCAGCTTCGGCCTCTGGCAGAGCATCTGCATAGCCGCGCATTCGCTGCTGGCCTATACTTTCCGTTTCGCAATGCCGGCGGGACTGTCGGCCATGTATCCGCGCCCCAATCCGGGAACGGCGCTGCCGTGGGATTACCTGCTGTCCCCGTTTGCCGCGCTGTTAGTATGGGCGGGGCTGTTTTACGTCGCCAGAAAAGACAGGCGCGCCGTCGCCGGGCTGCTGTTTTTCCTGGCGGGAACCGGGCCGCAGCTTCAGTTTTTCGCCACGTTGCCCAATATCACTTTTGACCATTACGCCTATATCCCCTATCTGGGGCTTTTGTGCGCCGCAATTGCAGCGGCGGAAAATATCATAGCCGCCAGCCCGCGGCTGAAAAGCCGCGTTTTCGCGCTTGCCGGCGCGGCGGCGCTTGTGTTGGCCGGCATGTCCTTCGCGCGCGCGCGGGTATGGCAGGATTCGCTAAGTTTGTGGAGCGACGTGCTTTCCAAGCATCCGAACAGCATTTACGCCTGGGCCAATTTCTCCAACGCGCGCGCCGCGCTGGGCGACAATGCGGGCGCGGAAGCGGCCATAAACACGGGCATGAAGGTAACGCCCAAAACGCAGCTTGAGGAAGCCTCGCTGATAATTCAGCGCTGCGGGCTGAAAATCGCGCGCGGCGACTTTGAAGGCGGCGAGGCGGACTGCCGGCGCGGAATCTCCATCTCGCCCTACAATATCGCGGCATGGCAGAATCTGGGCGTGCTGCATGCCGAACGCAAAAATTACACCGCCGCGCTGATAGCCATTAAAACCGCCGCCGCCATGAGTCCCCGCGCAGCCGATGTAATAGGGCGGCTGGCCGGCATATACGAGCTTATGGGCGACACCGAAACGGCCCGCGCCGCGTATCTGCACGCGCTGGAACTGAACCCGGAATACGCCGGCGCGCGCAAAGCGCTGGTGGCGATGCTCTCCAAGTCCGGCGGGGACGATTTGCGCCGCTGGCTGGCAGAACACAGCGGCATTGATCCGAACTCCCCGCCCGCATATCTGGAAAGCGGAAAAACGCTTCTTGAAAACGAAAATTTCCGGCAGGCGGCGGAAGATTTGTCGCAGGCAATAAATCTCGGCTACGGCGGCGCGCAGGCCTACGCGATGCGCGGCGCGGCCTACGGCGCGCTTAAAATGACCGATAATTCGCTGAAGGATTACGAATCCGCCATCGCCGCCCAGCCGGATTTCATAGACGCCTATTACAACCGGGGCTTTATGTTCATAGCCATGCGCCGCTACGGCGACGCGCTGCGCGACATGAACAAAGTGCTAAGCCTCAAGCCGGATTCCGGCGGGGCTTACCTCAACCGCGGCGGCATATACCTTTCCACCGGCAAACCCGCCGAGGCCGCCGCCGATTTCAGCCGCGCCATAGAGCTGGGCTACGGCCTGTCCGCCGCGCTTAGCAACCGCGCCATAGCCTATATGGCCATGGGCAAAGGCCCCGAAGCCATGGCCGACCTCAACCGCGCGCTTTCCAGGAATCCCTATGATTTCAAGGCGCTTGTAAACCGCAGCGCGGTAAGCCTGCGCCTGGGCGACGCCGCCCGATCGCTTGCCGACGCGCAAGCCGCGGTTAAAATCAAACCCGGCGACCGCGCCGCGCAGGACGCGCTAAAGCGCGCCCGCGCCGCCGGCAAAAAAGCGGGCAATGCCGCCGCGCGCGCAAGCGCAGCGCCCCGCGCCGCCGGCGGATAGCTATCCCGCGAAACTTGATGTATACTATAATTGCAGCAGCCAATCTATTAAAGGAGGCTTACAAGATGCCGGAGATTGCATATAAAAGCGGGCGTCGCGCCTCCTTTTCCCTGTAAACAATTCCGTTCCGAAGGAAGGCGCGGGGCATAATTCCCGGCTGGCGGCTTTTGCGCGCCGGCAGCCGCGCATGGCAATGCCATGCCGCTTTTTACCTGAATGATTCAGCTGGTTGCGTGAAACGAGGCGAAAAAACGCGAAATAATGCCGAACAAAATTATCCGCGCGCGCCTCACTGCGCAAAAGGATAATTTTGTGAAGGCAGTATGAAGCGATTTTTCGCCGAATTCCGCAATCCAACTGAAACATTCAGGTTTACGAGGAATACAATGCAAAACGACATTACCGCGCTCGTAACGGCGGAACACAGGCAGGCTTACAGTGTTTATCTGGACGGCAAAACCATCCCTGCGCAGGTGGCGGGAAAATTCAGGGCAAGCGCGGTTTCAAGGCTGGATTTTCCCGTGGTCGGGGACAGTGTGGCCGTAACATTGCATGACAACGGCGAGCAGGCGGTAATCAATGAAGTGCTGCCGCGCAAATCCATTCTGCTGAGAAAGGAGGTTTCCGGCGGGCATGACGCCCAGCCGCTGGCGGCGAATATAGACAGGGTGTTCATAGTGATGGGGCTGGACGGCAATTTCAACACCGCCCGGCTAGAGCGGCTGCTGGTCGCCGCCCGGGACAGCAATGCGGCCCCGGCGGTGATTCTCACCAAAAAAGACCTCTGCCCCGAAGCGGAGCTGGCGGAAAAGACGGCCGCCGCCGCGCGCTGCGCGCCCGGCGCGGAGATAATATGCGTCTGCGCCGTCTCCGGCGAGGGGATGGAATCCGTGATCCGGCTGCTGGGCAGCGGCGCCGCCTGTTTTGCCGGCTCCTCCGGCGCGGGCAAAAGCACGATTATAAACCGGCTCTGCGGCTATGAGGCGGCGGCAACGCGGCCCGTCCGGGAAGACGACAGCCGGGGCAGGCACACCACCGTAGCGCGCCAACTCTATATCCTCCCGAACGGCGCAAGGATAATAGACACCCCCGGCATCCGGGAATTCGGGCTTGAATGCGCGGAGGGCGGGCTTGGCGCGTCTTTTCCCGATATAGAGGAGCTGGCGGCGCAATGCAGGTTCGGAAACTGCTCGCACGATACCGAGCCGGGCTGCGCCGTAAAGGAGGCAATCTCTGGCGGCAGGCTGCCGCCCGCCCGGCTGAAAAATTACCTCAAGATGCAAAGGGAGATGTTCCACGGCCAGGCAAAGCATGACGCGAAAAAGCGAATGCTGGCGAACCGGCAATCCAGGGCATTCGCCCGGCGCTGCCGCGGCGTGTTGGAGGCCAAACGCAGGCTGCGCGGCGGCTGAAGCCGCAACTGGCGGCAGGAACCGCAACGGCGGAGCATCCGCTCCTCCGCCGCCTCGGTTCCTGCCGCCAATTTCAGGGTTAGTTGTTGCAGGCGCAGGCGCGCGGGCAGTTGTAAGCGCTTGCGTCGGCCGTGGTGTCGCCGGAGCATCTGGCCACCCCCATGCCGAGACTGTTTGAACAGCCAATCTGCAAAGAGCAGCCCCCCATCCATGACCCCAGCCCTATCGCGCTGGCCACCGACTGGCAGTGCGCGTCGGTCCCGGTGGAGCCGGCATATGTCTTGGTGGCGGCATTGTAGCCGCCATGCGAGGAGCAGGTCGTTGTGCAGGAATCTCCCGCCGTCCCCTTATACCAATGAAAACAGGCTGCCGAGCTTTGACTCAACGTTCCGCTGTTGCAGGTTACGGTAACGGCGGAGCCCACCCACACGGACCTGGAGTCTGAGACAGACGTGCTTCCCCCGTGGGCCAGCGCGCCCACGCTGCCGCTGCAATTTGACCATGTAACGGACTGCGCCAGGCAGCCGCACTCGCTGAGCGTTATATTGGCGCCGTGCTTTGCTATAAACCCGTTTGTTCCGGTCCATTCGCCCGCGCTGTAGACCGGAACGTAAAGCGCCTGCCCCGTATTGTTGGTTACGACTTTACAGGTCCCGAAGGCATCTATGCGCAGATTGCCGCCGTTGGCGATGCTGATATTTTCCTCCGCGTAAGCGGCGGCAAATGCGATTGCCAGCGTTATGACGGAAACTATTATTTTCCCCGCGCCGAATGAATTCATATCCCCTGCCTCCAAACTCCGCAAAACGCGCGAATTGCCAGCGCGCAGAATTTTGAACCGGTAGATGGCGGATAAAATCAAGCAGGAAAACAAAACGGCGGCCACCGTTCCGAACGCACCATGCTATTGCGCATGGCGCCGATGAAGCCCAAACTTCTCAAATTGCGCTTTGGTTGCCGGTTAAACCTCCCGCGCAACACCTCTCACTTGAAATTGTATACTCTGGCGGCAGCCGCGTCAACCTCCGTTTTCCGGCCTCCATTTTCCGCGGTTGGGCAGCGGAGGCCCGTGGCGGAGAGCGGGGCGCTTCTGCCATGGTTTTTATAAGGGAAAAGTCCGGATAATCTGTGAAAATCTGTGGTCAATCTGTGGATTATACCGCCGTTAAATCATAAGGAAACCAACCGCTTTGCGGTGGGGCGGTTTTTCCCGTCGGAAAAAAATAACGCTTGACACTTTGAACAGTTTCTGATACAATCGTATCAGACTTGGGGAGCCGCCATACGGGCCCTTTACGGGCCGGAGGCGCGCGGTTTCGCGCGGCCTGAACATGGCGACAGGCGGTTTTTTAGGGCATAACAAGGCGCTGCCGTCCGCGCGGCGCGCGCCGCTTTCGCGGCGCAAGGCGGCGCAGCATGATGACTGCGCCTCCCCTGCGGAACAGCGCGCCGCGCAGCCGGGCGGGCCGGAAAAGCCCGCCGCTTCCAGAGGCAGGACGCAGCCTCCGGCGCAGGCCGGCGCGGCCAGGACGGCGGCGCGGGCCGCGGCCTCAAAAAGCGGGCCACAGGCCCCTTCCGCGCAGGATGCCGGGGAATTTTTTCTTGAAATGGTCTGCCGCTGCGCGGATATCTCGTCCGCGCTGAGAAAATCCGGCTTCTCGCTGCCGGAGCTTTACGGCAGGCTGCTTTCCGACCATGATTTCCGGTCCAGATTTGACGAGCGCGCCAGCCTCAAGCTGGAGCTTGCCGCTTTTGACACCGCGCTGCGCGGCAACGCCGCGCTGACGGGTTTTTTGCTCTCAAACCGCCTGCCGGACAGATACCGCAAGGGCGCGCTGGCCCCCAAAACGGCGCAGCCGCCCCAGATAGTGTTTGTGGCGCACGACTCCGGAGCCGCGCATGAGGATTGAGGTGCGGACCACCCGGATATTCTCGGCCAACCTCGCCGCGCGGGCGGCGGCGGTGGTAAATGTGGGCGGGGCGCGCTCTTCCAAATCGCACAGCCTGGCACAACTGCTCATCATGCGCGCCGCAAACGAGCAGGGCGCGCGCATCGCCGTTACCCGCAAGACCATGCCCGCGCTGGAGCGCACCGCCTACCGGCTGGTGATAGACCTGCTCAAGGCCTACGGCCTCTACGACAGCGCCTTCCACGGCAGAAGCAAAAAACTCTATCAGCTCGGCGACAGCGTGTTTGAATTCTTTTCGCTGGACGACCCGGAAAAAATAAAAAGCTCCGAATACAACTATATCTGGATGGAGGAGGCCAACGAATTCTCGTGGGAGGATTATCTGGCGCTTTCCACCCGGCTTTCGGCAAAGCCCGCGCCCGGAGAGAAAAACCGCATTTACATCAGCATCAACCCCTCCGACACCGGCGGCTGGATTCCAAAGCGGCTTATGCGCCAGCCGGATGTGGAGGTGATACATTCCACCTGGCGCGACAACCCCTTCCTGCCGCCGGAGTATGCGGCGACAATCAACGGGCTTAAAGAGCAGGACGAAAACGCCTGGCGGGTTTACTGCCTGGGGCAGTGGGGAATGCGGCGCGGGCTTGTTTACCCGGACTGGCAGCCCGCGGACTCTCCGCCCGAAAACCCGGACGACACCGTTTTCGGGCTGGATTTCGGCTTCAACAACCCCACCGCCCTGGTGCGCGCCGACCTCAAGGACGGCGCGCTTTTTCTGGACGAGCTGCTCTACGAATCCGGCCTCACCAACAGCGCGCTCTGCGAGAGGCTGCGCGCCGTTATCCCGCCGGAGCTTTCCGGCAGGCCGGTATACGCAGACAGCGCCGAGCCGGCGCGCATAGAGGAGCTTGTCCTGCGCGGCTGGGACGCCCGCGCCACCGACAAGGCGGTGCTGGAGGGCATTGAAACCCTCAGGGGGTTCCGGCTGCGGGTAACGCGCCGCTCGGCCAATTTAATAAAGGAGATTGAAAATTACTGCTGGCGGACCACGCCCTCCGGCGCGGCGCTGGACGAGCCGGTGCGCTTCAACGACCATGCGCTGGACGCGGCGCGCTACGCCGCGCGCACGCATTTGCGCGCCAAACCGGGGCCGGACATCAGCTTCATATAGGAGAGAATATGAACATATTCAGGCAAATGCTGGACCGCGCCGCGCAGACGCTGGGATACGGAAAATCGTTTATCGCTCCGGCGGCGCAGGAGCTGCCGCTGTCCGGAGCGAAACTGCCGGACCCCACCCTTAATTTCTACCGCCCCTACGCGCGGGCCTATGCCGACAGGGCATGGGTTTATGTCTGCGTCTCAGCGGTGGCGGACGCGGTGGCCTCCACCCCCATGCTGCTTAAAAACGGCAAAGGGGGCAATGTGGAAAAACACGCGGCATTGCAGCTGCTGTGGCGGCCCAATCCGTTCATGTCGGGGCGGGCGCTGCGGCAATGGCTGGCCGCCTCGCTGGAGCTGACGGGCAACGCATACCTGCTTAAGGATTCGGTTTCAAACGGCAGGCCGGGCGAGCTGTGGCCGCTGCTTAGCCATCTTGTTGAAATACTTCCCGGCAAAAGCGCGGAGTCGCCGGTGGAGGGCTACCGCTACCGCGCCGGCTCAAACTCCGCCGTGTACGCGCCGCAGGACATAATCCACTTCAAATATTTCAATCCGCTGGACTGGTTCTACGGCCTTGCGCCGCTGGCCGCGGCGCGATTTGCCTGCGAATCCCTGGAGGCGGCGGAAAATTTCAACCGCGCGTTTTTTGAAAATTCCGCCACGGTCTCCGGCATACTCTCCAGCGAGGCCCGGCTGGACGACGCTTCCCGGCGGCGCATAGTAAGCTCCTGGAACGAGACCCATGCCGGGCCGCGCCGGGCGCATAAGGTGGCGCTGCTGGAGGGCGGGCTTAAATGGCAGGCCATCTCGGTCTCGCAGAAGGACATGGATTTTATCGCCGGCATGAAATTCAGCCGCGAGGCGCTGCTGGCGATTTTCCGCGTTCCGCCCGCGCTGGTGGGCATTTTTGACAACGCGCCGCAGTACGGCACCAGAGAGCAGCAGCGGATATTCTATCAGGGCTGCGTGATGCCCAAATGCCAGCTCGCCTGCGAAACGCTGACCGAGTTCCTGCTCCCGGATTTTGACCGGACGGGAACCCTGTACCTGGACTCCGATTTTTCGCAGGTGTCCGCGCTGCGCGAGGACGAGCAGGGCCGCGCGCTGGCGGCGGAGACGTATCTGCGCGCGGGCTTCCCGCGCGACGAGGTTATAGACGGGCTGGCGCTGCCTTTTTCCAAAAGCGCCCGCCCGAAAGGAGACGCCCAATGAGCGCAGAGAGCAAAGGCGTCCGCGTAAGCGGCACGCGCGGCAGGCCGGCGGTCAAGATAGTCCCCATTTACCGCCCGAAAATATACGAGCAGGGCCAAAACACCGTCATAGAGGGCTACGCCAACACCAAAAACCGCCCGGACCGCTACGGCGATGTTCCCGCCGTCTACCCGAAGCTGCGGGATTACGTCTACGACTGCGCGGAATTCCTGAAAAACCCCGTGCTGATGATAGACCATGTCAACGCGGTGGACCATGTGGCCGGCTCGGTGGTGGACGTGCACGAAGACGAAACCGGCCTGTTTTTCCGCGCGGTTTTTTCCGCGTCGGATTATCCGGTGGTGGCGCACGCGCGGCAGGTTTACGCCGAGGGGCACGCGCGCGGCATCTCCATGGCGGGGCAGTTCCTTTATGAAAACCCCCAGTCGCCGGAGCAGCTGACGCTGGCCCGCATCTACGAGATTTCGCTGGTGGCCGTGCCGGCGGACCCCAACGCCCTGGCCGAGGCGATGAAAAAAGCGATGGAGGCGGTCTGCGACGGCTCCTGCGACGAGAACACGCGGGCCTCGCGCCTTCTTTCGCTTAAAAGCGCCATAGACCGCTGGACCTGCGACATGCGCCGCAGAAAAGCGAAAACACAGCCGCCGGCGCGGGGCTGACAAACCCAAACACAAGGAGACACCATGAACGAATACGATGAAGCGGTAAAGTCAATATCCGAACTCAGAAAAACCCTTGAAACCCGGCTGGACGACTGCATCACGCGTGAAAACGCCGAGAAAATCGCCGAGGACGCCGTGCGCCGCCTGCACCCGCCGGAAAAAAAGGCCCTCCTGCCCCAGACGCCCGAGGACCTCGCCGCCCGCGCCGAGAAATTCAGGACCGGCGCGGCCAACGCGCCGGAAAAGCCGTGGACTTCCGCCTACGGCGCGAAATTCGGCAACATGCGCAACTTCCTGATTGCCGCGCGGGAGCATTACGGCATGTCCGCGGACGGCAAAGCCGCCCCGCTGGCCGAGGGCGGCGGCACCGGCGGCGGCTACCTCGTGCCGGCGGAGTTCACGGCGGAGGTGGTGCGCATAATGGGCGACGTCTCCGTCATCATGCAGCTGGCCAACGTGATTCCGATGTCCGGCTGGAAGCGGCATCTGCCCAAGCAGCTCACCAACGTGGCCGTGGGCTGGGTGGCCGAGGGAGCCGCCAGGCCCGTTACAAACCCCACCTTCGGCCAGATAGAGCAGGTGGCAAAGGTGCTGGCCGCCGTAATCAAATGCTCCGACGAGCTGCTGCGCGACAGCGCGGTAAACCTCACCGCCTTCCTGGCCGAAATAGTGGCCGAGAACATGGCGCTGGAGATAGAGCGCGTCGCGCTGGCGGGCAGCGTATCCGGCGGGGACCCCTTTGACGGGGTGCTTAACGGCTCCGGCGTAAACCAGGTGAGCATGGCGGGCGCTTCCGTCTGCTTTGACGACATCGCCTCGCTGCTGTTCTCGCTTAACGCGCAGTACGCGCGGGACGGCGTCATCGCGCTCAGCAGAACCGGCCTTAAAAAGCTGCTGGCGCTCAAGGACACCACAGGCAGCTACATCTGGCAGCCGCCGGCGGGAAACCTGCCCGCGACGCTCTGGAACACGCCGTATGTCGTAAGCTCCCAGATTCCGACCAATCTGGGAACCGGCTCCGACCTGACGGCGGCGCTGTTCGGGAGATTCAAAAACTACCTGATAGTCTCGCCCCGGCAGCAGCTGGAGGTGCGCGTCTCGCAGGACGCGGCGGACTGGGTGGATTCGCAGCTCCAGTCTGCGTTCATGAGCGACCAGACATGGCTGCGCTTCTCGCAGGCGCTGTCCGTGGACGTCGCCTATGGCGCGGCGTTCTCGTGCCTGAAGTTCAAATGACAGGGCGGCGGGGGCGGATTGCGTTTGCAGTCCGCCCCCGCCCCGGCGGAGGATACATGGCTTTATCGGCAAATGCGCTTACAACCCTTGCGGCGGCCAAGACCAGCCTGCAAATACCGCAGGACGACACGTCAAAGGATTCGCTTATAGAGCTGCTCATAGAATCCATGAGCGCGGCGGCGGAATCCTACTGCTCGCGCGCGCTGGCCCGGCGCGTCATCCTGGGCGAGCCGCACGAGGTCTGCGGCAGGAAATTCACGCTGGACCAGTATCCGGCGGCGGGACTGGCGAAAATAGTCCTCAACGGAAGCGAAATCGCGCTGGACGGCGTGGAGCTTGATTCGCAGGCCGGCATAGTGAAGCTGCCGCTGGCCGCGCGCGGGGCCGCGCTGGTGGATTATACCGCCGGGCTGTGCGCCCGCCCCGAGGAGACGCCGCGCGACATCCAGCTTGCGATATGGAAATGGCTGGAAGACGTCCTCTCCCGCGAAAGCGGGGAGGGCATCTCGCGCGAGCAGCTGGGCGATTACGTGGTGGATTATTCAGACCGCAACGGCTGGCCGCCGCCCATAGTCTGCTCGCTGCTGGAAATCTACCGCGCGGAGAGGCTATGACGCCCGCCTCGCTTTTCAACTCGCGCTGCGACATAGAGACTGCCCTGTTCTCTAAGGACCAGGACAGCGGGCAGAGCCGCCCCTCCTGGCAGGCGGCGGCCTCAAATGTGCCGTGCAGGCTGCGGTGGCGCGCGCAAAGCGAGCGGCTCTCCGGCAAGACGCGCTGGCTGGAATCCGATTATGTCCTTTACCTCAAATGGCGGGCGGTGGAGCCGCTGTCCTCGCGCATAAAAACGGGGGGCCGCGTTTTTACCGTAACCGGCGCGGAAAATATCGGCGGGGCGGGCCGCTACGCGGCCCTTTACCTGCGGGAGGTTTGCGATGAGAATTGAAGCCGCGTTTGCCAACGCCGGTGAAGTCTGCGCCGCGCTTTCCGCCGCAAGCGGGGCGGCGAAAGCGGGCGTCGCCGCCATGCTTGAGGAGGAGGGGCTGGCGGCGGCGGAGCGGCTGCGCCAAACCCTCTCCGTCTCCGCGCGGGACAACGGGCCTTCCCGGCCCGGCGGGGCGCCGCGCTCTGTAAACGGGGCATTGGCCGCATCCGTCTCGCATGCCGTTGAAACGGAGGAGGGGCAGGTTTCGCTTTCCATCGGCGCGGGCGCGCCGTACGCGCCGTATCTGGAGCATGGCACGGGCCGCATGGCGGCAAGGCCGTTTCTGCTGCCCGCGTTTGAACAGTTGAACGAAGCGGTGGAGCGGCGGCTGCAGACGCTTTTTGCGGAGGCCGGGCTATGATAATGCGCCAACTCTACCGGCTGCTGGCTTCGGACGCGGAACTGGGCGCGCTGCTGGGCGCGGCGGGCGCGGACGGGAAAATATACCCCAATTCCGCCGCCGCCGACGCCAGGCCGCCGTATCTGGTGTACCGCTGCGCGGCGGGGCAGGCGTTTATCGGGCCGTTGCGCGAGGAGACGGCGGTCTTTGAAGCCGTGTCTGAAAATTACTCGCTGTGCGGCCTTGCGCTGGCGCGGGTGGACGAACTGCTGCGCGCCGCGCGGGAAGACTCGTTTCCGCCCGGCGGCAGGCGGATATTCTGCGCGCTGCCAAGCGGCGGCTCGGATTGCCTGGACCCGCGCGGCCTTCACGTGCGCGGCGCGGCCTACAGGCTCAAATACATATAGGAGGTAACATGGGAAACGTCACCAACATAGTCGTGGGAATGCAAAGCGAGGGAACGCTCAAAATCGCCGCGCAGGGCGCGCAGGAATCCTCCGCCGCGGACGCGGGATATATAAAAGGCGGCATAGCAATAGCGCATGACGAAAACAGATACGCCGTGAAGGTGGACCAGGCGCTCGGCGCGGTGGACATGGTGCCCACCGACGAGAAGATGACAGTCAAGCTCTCTCTGGCGGAGGCCACCCTTTCCAACATGGCGCTGGCCTTCGGCTATCCGGACGGCGGGGGCGGCTTCTCCTTCGGTTCCAAGGAGGGGGCGCAGTACCGCACGCTCTACATAAACGTCAAAGGCCCCGGCGGCAGCCTGAGAAAATACACTTTCTGGAAATGCTCGCCCACCGGCAAAACCTCGCAGGCCTACAAGCTGGACAGCGAAACCGTCGTGGACGTGGAGTTTGACGTGCTCTGCGACACCGCGCATCCCGCCGCGCAGCGCTTCGGCTGCGTGAGCGATTCGGGCGCGGACAGCACGCCGCCCGCAGCCGCGCTTACCGTTCCCGCGCCGGGGGGCGGCGTCGCCGCCGGGACTAAAAACCCGCTGACTATCACATTCACCGAGGCGGGGCTGATGGACGAGGGCTCGCTGCGCTACGGCATCGCGCCGGACGCGACGGTGATGGCGCTTTACGGCTCCGCCCCAGCGGCGCTGGTGGCGGGCGCGCTGTCTTACTGCGCGCAGAGCAAGACGCTCTCCTTCACGCCCGCCGCGAACTGGAGCGCGGGAAGCTACATGCTGGTTCTGACCACCGGCGTGAAAGACGCGGCGGGCAACCGGTTGGCCGCGCCTTATTTCGCCAACTTCACGGCGGCCTGATATGAACCCTATAGACGCCATAACCCCCAGATGCAGGAAGCTTTCCCTCTCCTGCGGCGATTTCGCCATGAGCGAGATGTCCGTGCGCCGCGCCGTGGAGCTGATGCGGCTGCTGGCCGGCATGTCCGGCGAGGTCAAGGCCGCCCTGGCCTCCGGCGCGGACAATATAACGGCCATAGCCGCGTTTTCGGCGGCGGCGCTGCCGCATATGGACGAAATCGCCCGCCTGCTGATAGACGGCAGGGAGGAGACCCGGCTGCTGTGCGCGCAGATGACGGCGCGCGACGCCTCCGAGCTGGCCGCCGCGGCGGCGGAAATAAACGACTTTCCGCTTATAGCCGCGAATTTTCGCCGGGCGGCGCGGATTTTGACGACGCGCTCAGCGCCGCCTTCGCGCTAGCGGCGCGTCAATTCGGCTGCCGGTTCGAGGATACGGCGGAGAAAACGCCGCGCTGGCTGGCCTGGGCCTGCAAGACGGCGGCGGGGCCCAAAAAACCGCGGCGAGAGGCCGCGCCGGGAGAACTGGCCGCGATGGGCATAGGAGCGAGAACATGAACGATTACACCGTCAACGCGCTTATACGCACCGTCTACGACGACAGGGGAATCAATTCCTTCCGGCAGGACCTGGCCGCCGCGTCGCAGGGCGCGGGCGAACTGGCCCGTGCCGCGGGCGCGGCTTATGCCGCGCCCGCGCGGACGCCGGCGCGGGCCGCGCAGGCCTCCGCCTCGCTGACCGGCCCGGACGCGGACGACTTCGCCGATATTATAAGGGAGGAGCAGGAATATCTGCTTTCCGCCTCGGAGGCGGCGAAACTGTGGGGCGACACTCTGGAATCCACCGCGCGCGGCGCGACTAAAAAGGCCGCCGGATACGTGCATGACTTTTTCAATTCCGCCGGCGGGGATTTCCTGAACCTGGAAAAGCTGGGCGAGGGGGTGTTCAAAAGCATAGAGGACGCCTTCTTTTCCACTCTGGAAAAAATGGCGGCCAAGGCCGCCGTCTACGGCGCGCTGGATTTGCTGACCGGCGGCGGCTTTGGCAGCATGTTCGGCGGCTTCGGCAAATTCCTGAGCTTTGACGCGGGCGGGCCGGTGCCGGGGCCGGCGGGCGCGCCGGTGCCCGCGCTGGTGCACGGCGGGGAATATGTCCTCAACCGGGAGCAGGCCGCGGCCATGTCCGGCGGCGCGGGCGGGCAAATCAACGTTACCGTCAACGCGCCGGTTACCATAAGCGGCGGCGCGGCGTCGTCGGCGCAGGACGCGCGCGCCATAGCCGAAACCATAGCAGACGCCGCCCGGCGCGGCGTCGCCTGGGCGGTGGAAAGCGCGAAAGTCGGCTACAAAGTGGGGCTGGCAAGGTCCGGGGAGGGCGCGCTATGACAAATCCGGTGAAGCTTTTCAGCGCCAACTGGCTGGATGAAAATTGCGCCGTAACCGCCTCAAGCGGCGGGGGGAGGCTGGCATATCTTTATGACGGCAAACTGTCGCCGCAATGGTCGTCCTCCGGTTCCGGGCAGGGAACGGCGGAAACAATATCCGTTTCCTTCCGCAGCCGGTGGGGCAATCCGGTAACGCGGCAGATAGACCGGGTGCTGCTGCTAAACACCAATGCCGCCGCAATCTCGGCGCAATGGCAGGACTGCGCCGGGCAGTGGCATAACATCGCCGAATGCGCGCTTTCCGGCATCACCGCCGCAAACGTGCTGGCCGAGCTTGCCGCGCCGGTGGCGGCGCGCGGGTTTGCGCTCACCATAAGCGAAACCAATCCGCCGGACGGCGAAAAGCGGCTGGGCGAGCTGAAACTCTGCAAAAACCTGGCCGATTTTTCGCGCGCGCTGACCGGCGTCTCGTTCTCGTGCAAAGACAAGGGCGGCAGCTATTACCTCTGCGGCGGCAAACTCGTAACCTGGCGGCAGTACCGCAAAACCGCCGCCTCGCTCAAAGCCGACAACCTGGCGCGGGCCGACAGGGACGCGCTGCTGGCCGCGCTGGAGGAGAATTTGCTGGTCAACCTCTGCGCGGAAGACGGCGCCGACAAAACCCTGGAGCTGGCGCAGAGCGCGCCGCCGCAGCAGAGCTATGACCGGCGGACGGGGTTATACTCCGTCTCGCTGGAGCTTACGGAGCGCTGATGAGACAGATAACCCCTGCCGCCTTGTCCGCGCTGATGAGCGCCCAGCCGCCTTATGTAAAGCGCGCTACGCTGCAACGGAGGTTATGGAACGGCTCCGCCTACGAGCTGGGCGCGGGCCAGGACATCACCGCCGATATGGCGGAATGCGGGCGCATAAATTTCAAGCTGGACGCGGAAGGCTACAACGTCTGGTCGCTTTCCAACTGCGCCTTAACCGTCCGCAACGAGCGCAACCAGTGGAAAGAGGGCAACCCCGAAGGCTATTTCCCCGACGGAACCTCCGCCGCGATGAGCCGCATAGTCATAGAAGCCGGGGTTTTGCTGGAGGACGGCTCCGCCGAGCTGTCGCCCGTATTCTGCGGCTATATCTCGGACGGGATAACGCTGCTGCCGGACGAACGGAAGGCGCAGTTCACGGTCATAAGCCCGATGTCGCGGCTGGACCTGTCGCCGGCGCAGGACGCGGCGCAGTTCACTGAAAACGAGGCGGCGGGCTCCGATTCCGGTACGGAATTCACCACGCAGAATCCGGGAGTTGGCAGTATGGACAGGGTTCTGCGCGGCCAGACCGCCGACGGGCCGGAAAACGCGCAGGAGCTTATGCCGGGCGCGGATTTCTCGGTCAGCCAGCTAAGCCAATACGAACTGGGCGCGAAAATAACGCTGGCGCAGCCGCTTTCCTCGGGCCAGTCGCTGTGGGTAAGCTACCGCCGCTGGCTCCGCGACAAAACCGTGGAGCAGACCGTAAACGCGCTGCTGGACCTGGCGGGGGTTTCCGCGCGGCAGGTGGAGGCGCCTCAATTCTCATACGGGATACGGAACATATTCCCGCAATCGGGACAGGAGCAGTTTTCGGAAGGCGGGTTCTGGCAGACGATGTGGTATGCCGGCGGCGGGGGGGTGTCGCTGCTCTATAACAGTTTCGCAATGCAGTGGTATACGCCGGGGACATACACAAGCCCCGTCATAGACGGCGGCGCGGATTTGCTGCGCTGGGGCCGGTTCGGCGCGTCCCGGCAGGTTCCGGCGGGCACAACTTCGTCTTTTTCCATACGCGATTCCGCCGACGGCCAGAACTGGTCCGGCTGGAGCGATATTTCCCCCGGCGCGGCGATAGCGGCGGGCGGACGCTATATACAACTGCGCTGGAACGCGGCCTGCCAGCTTAACCCGCCGTCGCAAACGCCCGTGCTGCTGTCGTGGAGCGCGGAGTATTTCACCTCGCGCGTAACCATCTCCCTGGCGGACATGAGCGGGCTTTCCTGCCGGGCCGCGCTTGAGGAGCTGGCCAAAATCTCCTGCTGCGAATGCGGTTTTGACGCGGCGGAGACTTTCATATTCAGGCCGCGCGGCGAAGGCGGGCCGCCGCTTGCCGCGCTGGATGAAAACGCGGTAGTTTCCGCGGACAATATGTCGTCGGGGGCGGAGAGGGTCTACAACCGCATTGTGGTGGCATTTGGCGGCTACTCCCGCACGGCGGACTGCGAAAGCCAAAACGACGCCGCGCCCTCGTCGCAGCAGCGCTGCGGGACGCGCACCTACGAGATTTCCGGCGGGAACTTCCTTCCCGCCGATAACGTGGACCTTGCCTACGCCGTGGCGCCGGCGGTGTGGAATTACTGCTCCCGCGCGCGCAGGCGCATAACCGTCAAATGCCGTTTCCTGCATCACCTGGAACTGGGCGACGCGGTAAGCCTTTCCCTGCCCGACAACGCGGTTCTGCGCGCCTGGCGCTGGGGCGACGCGGGAGCCGCCTACGGCATGGCGCAGCTTCGCTGGCACGGCGACGGTTTCGCCGCCGCCCGGCTTTGCGCGTGGAAAAGCCTGTTCCGGGTGGAAGGGATAATCCACGACCTTGAAAACTTCTCCACGGAACTGGACCTTACGGAGGTGCTGTGATGCCGCTGCCAAACAACATACAAAACGGCGATATTCCCGACGCCGATGTCCTGATGGCCGACCTGAATTATCTTGCCGACGGCAAAGGCATCAGAGTGGCCGATTACGGGATGCTCAAAAGCTTCGCCGCCGGCGCGCCGGGGCAGCCGTTTCTGTGCATAGCCTCGGACTTAAAGCAGCTTATGGCGTATATGGGCGACGCCAACGTGGGCGACGGCGGGTTCATCGCCATAGGCGGCGCGCCCGCGACAACAACGGAGGTTGGATAATATGATAAGACGCGCTGTTTTTCTGGCGGTTCTGTTCCCGGCCAATGCGGCGGCGCAGTCCGCCTACTACGGGGTGAGCATGTCAACCGGAACGGGGAAAGCCACGCTTTCGCTGTCGGGGCAGGCCCTGATTGCCGCCTCCAGCTCCACTGCGGCCTCGCCCACCATAATACTTCAGGGCAACGGGGGCAGAATCACGGCCAACGGCATAACCCTGAAATCCTCGGCGACGGTGCAGGGACCGCTGGCGGTGGCAAGCTCGGTAACGGCGTCTGCCTTTTTCGGCGACGGGTCGCATTTAAGCGGAGTGGGCGTGCAGAACCTGCTTAGTTCCACAAACACCTGGACGGCAACGCAAACATTCGCGCAGGGCATAATCGGAAACATCACCGGCAACGCGGCGACGGTTACAAATGGGATTTACACCACCACACCCGCCGGGGGCGCGCTGACCGGAACCTATCCCAATCCGGCATTGGCCGCCACGCAATCCGCCGCGCACACATGGTCCGCGGCGCAGACGTTTTCAGGCAGCGTCAACATGCAAAGCCTGGTCAGTCTTTCCACGACTGCAATAAACTCCGGTCAATCCGTTCTGATTGGAGGGGACACCAACAGAAACAATCCCATAGTTCGCATCCAGCCGTACGGCTCGGCAGACGGCGGCGGGAATGCGGATTCCGGGCTTTTGGTGGACTTTCCGCACTCCAGCGGCAACAACAGGCTTTTGAGCGTTAAAAAAACAGGCGCCTACCTGTTCACGGCAACGGACGGCGGCAGGGTTGGAATCAGCACAGGGACTCCGCAATTCAATCTGGATGTGCAGGGAACCGGCAATATTTCCGGCGCGCTCACGGTCGGCTCAATCAACGCTTCCGGCGGCGCGGCGGCGGGGGACTTAAGCGGCACCTATCCCAATCCGGCGCTGGCGGCGGCGCAAACCGCCGCGCATACGTGGAGCGCGGCGCAGACTTTCACCGGCAATGTAGGCATTGGCGGCGCGCCCGCGGCGGGACTTGCCCTGAATGTGTCGGGGCTTCCGGCCCTGGGCGGTTTGAATCTGTACACGGACACGCTTTTGTCGCCGTTAGCCAATACCGGGAAGGCGGCAATCGGCTGGAATTATTCCGGCGGCGGCGGTGAAGTGGATATAATAGCCAACCGCGGCGCCGGTTCTATCGGCGGAATGAGGTTTTACGATTACACCAACGCAGGGACAATGGCACCCCTGATGGCGCTGCTTGGGAACGGGAAAGTCGGCATCGGGACACTTTCCCCGTCCACCGCGCTGCAGGTGGCCGGCGCCGTAACGGCGACCGAATTTTCCGGCGGCGGCTCCGGGCTGACGGGCGTGGTGCTCTCCGGCGGTTCGGCGGCGGGCGAACTGGCCGGCACATACCCCAACCCGGCGATAGCGGCGGCGCATTACTCCGCCGCGCACACCTGGGGTGGGACGCAGACGTTTAGCAATCCCATCGCGGGCAGCATCACCGGCAACGCGGCGACGGTTACCAACGGCATTTACACCACCACGACAGCGGCGGGGGATTTGAGCGGGACATATCCCAACCCCGCGCTGGCGGCAAGCGGGGTAACAAGCGGAAGTTACGGCGGCGCGGCGCAGTCCGCGCAAATCACCGTGGACGCCAAGGGCCGCGTCACCTCGGCCACCAATGTGGCAATCGCGGCCCCGCCTTCAGGTGCGGCGGCGGGCGAGCTGGCCGGCACGTATCCGAACCCGGCGATAGCGGCGGCGCATTATTCCGCCGCGCACACCTGGGGCGCGACGCAGACATTCAGCAATTCCATTGCGGGCAGCATCACCGGCAACGCGGCCACCGTTACCAACGGGATTTACACTACCACGGCGGCGGGCGGCGCACTGACCGGGACCTATCCTAACCCGACGCTGGCGGCGACATATGTCCAGTCCGGCGGGACGGCGGCGGGGGATTTGGCGGGAACCTATCCCAATCCCACGCTGGCGGCAAGCGGCGTGATAAGCGGAAGTTACGGCGGCGCGGCGCAGTCCGCGCAAATCACCGTGGACGCCAAGGGCCGCGTTACGGCGGCGACGAATGTGGCGATAAACGGCGTTTCCCCCGCAGGAACGGCGGCGGGCGAACTGGCCGGCACATACCCCAACCCGGCGATAGCGGCGGCGCATTACTCCGCAGCGCACACCTGGGGCGCGACGCAGACATTCAGCAATTCCATTGCGGGCAGCATCACCGGCAACGCGGCCACCGTTACCAACGGGATTTACACTACCACGGCGGCGGGCGGCGCACTGACCGGGACCTATCCTAACCCGACGCTGGCGGCCACATACGTGCAGTCCGGCGGTGCGGCGGCGGGGGATTTGAGCGGGACCTATCCCAATCCCGCGCTGGCGGCCAGCGGGGTAACAAGCGGAAGTTATGGCAACGCAACGCAGGTTGCGCAGCTTACCGTTG
This sequence comes from Elusimicrobiales bacterium, assembly GCA_041651175.1. Classification (NCBI taxonomy): domain Bacteria; kingdom Pseudomonadati; phylum Elusimicrobiota; class Elusimicrobia; order Elusimicrobiales; species Elusimicrobiales bacterium. The sequence goes on from JBAZJT010000004.1 coordinate 48,924, forward strand.
ACGCCAAGGGGCGCATCACTTCGGCCACCAATATCGCAATCGCCATCGCGCCCGCCGGAGGCGCGGGCGGAGATCTCTCAGGCACATATCCGAACCCGGTATTGGCGGCAACGCAGACGGGCGCGCACACCTGGACGGCAAAACAGACGTTCACCGGCCCATCGCCGTCGTTTGCATATGGCATAGGAGCCAGCACCGGAGCATTCAGCGGCGACGTGCAGATGGGCTCCTTCGGAATTCCGGGACGCCTGTCGGTCCACGGCGACGCGGCGTATTATTCATACGGGGGGATATACACTTCCTCCAACGTAATCGTGGGCTCCTCCCTCGACCCGGGGTTTGGCGGGCTGTCGGTGTTCGGACAAACTCTTCTGGCGACGGGGCCGACGCCGTTCGGGCCGTATTCGGTGGGGGTGCGGAAATACTTCCCATCGGCATCCTACGCGCTGGACGTGTACGGCACCATCAACTCGGACTTCGGGGTGGTGGCGTCCACGGCCAGCTTCAGCTCGGCCAGCATGGGGACCGGGACATTCTCCACAAGCGCGACCATCAAAGGGACAGTGGACTACGGCGCGGCCACCCATGCCGATATAAGAAGCATGGCCTGCGCGTCATACTCGGCCTCGCCTGCGGCGACGTGCAGGGTGCAGTCTTCCGACAGCGCGTTTGACATATTCGTCGCCACCGGAACGGCGGCGGGCGCGTGGATAGGGGTTTATTCAAGGGGGGCGCCGTAACCATGCGCAAACGCGCCCCCTGGGTTATGATATGAGCAGACTCGTGCAAAAACTGTTTGACGCCAGGCCCAACGGCAGCCCGGACACCGTAACGGTGGATGTGCGGCGTCTGAAATCGGTTATCTGGCTGCTGATGCTGCTGTTGCCGCTGTCTTCGCTGGCGACATTTGTGGCCACGGGCCAGCGTCAGATAAACGAGCTCCGCGCCGAACTGGCGGCGCAGCGCCGGCGGCAGGACAGCAAAAGCATGGAGTTGGACGCGGCGCTGGCGCTTATACGGCAGCAGGTTGAGCGCGCCAGCCGCGACATCAGCCTGCTGCTGGACATAGAGATGAGGGGGATACGATAATGCCGTCAAGAGACATAAACGACCTGACAAAAGACCTGCAGCGCGCCTACCTGCATATGAGGGAGAAATACATGCGCCGCTTTCCCGGGCGCGAGGTTATACTGGTATGCACCCGCCGCTCCCCCGCGGAGCAGGCGGAACTCTACCAGTCCGGACGCTCCCGCCCCGGGCCGGTGCTGACCAATTGCGACGGGGTGCGCAAACTCTCGCCGCATAATTCGGACCCGTCCCGGGCGTTCGACCTGGCGGTGATAGACGGCGGCAAATACCGCGCCGACGCCCGGGCCTACGAGCCGCTGGGCGGGATGGCGCTGGAAACGGGCATAGTATGGGGCGGAAGCTGGAAAAAATTAAGGGACTTCTGCCACTTCGAGCAAAAGGAGGCGAAATGAAATTCCTGCTGAACCTGCTGCTGCCGAAAAAAGCGGGGGAGATTTTCTCCGCCGCGCAGCGGTTTCTAAGGGGCAAAAAGACATACCTCGCGGCGGGGGCGATGCTGCTCCAGTCGCTGGCCGCGCTGGCCGGGCAGCTTTGCGGGCTGGACGGCATAGCCGGGCTGCTGGAGTGGCTGCGCGGCGCGGCGCAGAACCAGACGGTGCTGGAACTGGCCCAGTCGCTGGCTATTATGGGACTGCGCGCGGGGATAGGCGCCGCTTCCGCGCCGCCGGATTCGGCGGCTAAAGCGGCCTGAGCGCGGCGCGCTCCCGCGCCGCCGGCGCGGGAGCGCGCTATCCCGGCAATTGCAGCCGGACAGCAAAATTCGGCGTTGGACTGTCCGCGCCAGCCGCCGCCCCGGTTCACGCTGCCAGCTGCGGAGAATGGGTTTGCCCGAAAATTCTACGCGGGAGCATCCCGCCAGTTCCCGGCGTTTTCCGCGCGCTGCGACGAGTCCAGCATCGGGTGGCGGATGTCCTTGCCAAGCACCATGTAAATCACGTCCTCGGCGATATTGGTGGCATGGTCGGCGATGCGCTCCAGGTTGCGCGCTATCAGAATCAGCCCCAGCGCGCGCTGCACCGTGGAGGAATCGGCTTGCATAAGCTGCATCAGCTCGTGGAAAGCCTCGCTTTTAAGCTTGTCCTCCTCGGCGTCGCGCTGGAGGACGGCGCGGGCAAGCTCGGTATCGCGGTTTACAAGGGCGTCCAGGCTGTCTTTTAGCATGGAGCCCGCCAGCACGGCCATGCGCGGAATGTCCAGCAGCTTGCGGTCCAGCGGGGGGTATTCAAGCAGTATCCCCCCCGTCTGGGCCATGTTGACGGCCTGGTCGGCGATACGCTCCAGGTCGGAATTGATTTTTATGCACGCCACCAGAAAACGCAGGTCCGATGCCGCCGGCTGGTGAAGCGCGATGATTTTTATGCAGCGGTCGTCCAGCTCCAGATGAAGCGCGTTGGCGCGGGCCTCGTCGTCCAGCACGTTGCGGAACATGGCCGCCTCGCGCGTTACAAGGCCTTTTACGGCGGACTGTATCATGCCCTCGGCCACGCCACCCATATAGAGCAGCCGCTTTTTAAGCTCCGCCTCGGCTTCCTCAAAATGCCTGTGCATTTTCGCTCTCCTATCCGAATCTGCCGGTTATATAATCCTGCGTCCGCGAATCCGCCGGGTTTGTAAACACCCTGTCCGTAACGTCAAACTCCACCAGCTCGCCCAGCAGCATGAACGCCGTCCGGTCCGACACCCGCGCCGCCTGCTGCATGTTGTGCGTTACTATGACAATGGCGAGATTCTTTTTGAGTTCGGTCAGCAATTCCTCTATCTTGGCGGTGGCTATGGGATCCAGGGCGGAGCAAGGCTCGTCCAGCAGAAGCACCCTGGGCTTTACCGCCAGCGCGCGCGCTATGCAAAGCCGCTGCTGCTGCCCGCCGGACAGATCGGTGGCCGGCTTGCGCAGGACGTCTTTGACCTCGTCCCACAGGGCGGCCTGGCGCAGGCTGGCTTCCACGATTTCATCCAGCTCCGCGCCTTTGGCGGAGCCGTTCAGCAGCGGCCCCGCCGCCACATTGCGGTAAACCGACATTGACGGGAACGGGTTGGGCCGCTGGAACACCATGCCCACGTCGCGGCGCAGCAGCACGGGGTCCATGCCGAAAATATCCGAGCCCTCAAGCCTCGCGCTGCCGGAGACCGTGGCGCACGGATACTCCTCGTGCATGCGGTTGAGGCAGCGTATCAGCGTTGACTTGCCGCAGCCCGACGGCCCGATTATGGCTGTAACCATGCGCCTGTTGAAGGCTATGTTGACATCCCGTATAACCGGCCCCGCGCCGTAACCGGCGCAAAGGCCGCAGACTTCTATAATAGGTTTTTCAGTCATATTTTTCGCATGATAAGCCGCGCGGCGATATTGCCGGCCAGCACCAGCGCAATCAGTATCAGCGCGGAGGCCCAGGCCTGGCGGTGCCAATCCTCGTACGGCGAGATGGCGTAGGTGAAAATCGCCAGCGGCAGCGCCGCCATCGGCTGCAAAAATCCGTTGTCCCAGAACCTGTTGCCGAAAGCGGTGAATATCAGCGGCGCAGTCTCCCCCGCTATGCGCGAGACCGACAGTATCACCCCCGTCATTATCCCGCGCATGGCCGAAGGCAGCACCACGCGCAGCGTAACTTTCCAGCGCGGCAGCCCAAGCGCAAGCCCCCCTTCCCGCACCGGGGAGGGGACAAGGCGCAAAAACTCCTCGGTGTTGCGCAGCACCACCGGTATCATTATCACCGCCAGCGCGCAGCTGCCGGAGAGCGCGCTGAACCGCCTCATCGGCAGCACCAGCAGGGTATAGACGAAAATCCCTATTATTATGGAAGGCATTCCGTTGAGTATGTCGGAGCAGTATCTTATGAAAGCGCCCGTCTTGCCGCGCCCGTATTCGGCCAGGTAGATTCCGCCCAGCACGCCGACCGGCGCGCCCATGCAGGCCGCCAGCGCCACTATCTTTGCCGAACCGGCTATGGCATTGGCAATGCCGCCGCCGGTTTCGCCCACCGGTTTGGGCAGTTTGGTGATGAAATCCCAGTTCACGGCCCAGATGCCCTTGAACACGATGTAGCCCAGAATAAGGAACAAGGCCAGCACGGAAATCAGGGCGCACACCCCGCATAAAACCGCCATAGCCGCGTTCAGCGCCTTGCGTTTTTTCATATTCTGGCCCCGGACGTTTCAAACTTCATCACCAGAATGCGAGCCAGCGCGTTCACCGCCAGGGTGATGCCGAAAAGCGCCAGCCCCACCGCCACAAGGGAATGCAGGTGCAGGTCCGAGGTCGCCTCCGCCATCTCGTTGGCTATCACGGCGGCCATCGTATAAGACGGCGCCAGCAGCGAGGCGGAGATTTTGGGCGTGTTGCCTATGACCATTGTTACGGCCATGGTCTCGCCCAAAGCGCGGCCCAATGCCAGAAAAACCGCGCCCGTGATGCCCGAACCGGCATACGGCAGGCTTACTTTGCACAACATTTCCCACCGCGTGGAACCCAGGGCCAGCATCCCCTCTTTCAGCGGACGGGGAACCGCAAGCAGCAGCTCCCGCGTTATCACCGTTATATACGGCAGCATCATAAGCGCCAGTATCAACCCCGCCGCCAGCATCCCCACCCCCGCCGGCGGGCCTTTGAACAGCGGGATAAAACCCAGATAGCGGTCCAGAAACGGCTCCGCCGCGCGCACCGCCGGCACGAGCACGAATATGCCCATCAGCCCGATTATGACGCTGGGTATGGCCGCCAGTATCTCTATGAAAAAGCACAATATCGCCGAAAGCCGGCGTGGCGCGTGTTCCGCCAGAAACACCGCCGCGCCCAGCCCCAGCGGCAGCGCGACAGCCAGCCCCAGCAGCGAGGAAACCAGAGTCCCGTATATGAAAGGCAGCGCGCCGAAACGCTCCGCCACCGGGTCCCACGCGCCGCCCCATACAAAAGACAGCCCGAATTTGCGCCACGCCATTGAGGAGTTGACCGACAGCTCAACCGCCAGCGCAACCGCCAGCGCGGCGACAAACAGCCCGCAGGCCGCAAGGACAAGACGGAACCGTTTGTCGCCGGATGTTTTCATTTTACTGTGGAGGCCAGCTTGCGCGCTTTTTCCGCGACCTGTTTCGGCAGCGGCGCATATCCCAGCGCCGGGGCGGATTTTTGGCCTTCGTCCAGCATCCAGAGCAGGAAGTCCTTTAATATGGCGCCGGCGCCGCCGGTATTTTTCTGATGCACCAGCAGCCAGGTGAAGGTGGCTATGGGATAGGCCTTTTCGCCTTTGGCGTTTACAATGGAGACCCTGAAGTCAGAGGGCATTTTAACACCCGCCGCCGCAGCCGTAACCGCCTCCACCGAGGCTTTGACGAATTTTCCCGCCGCGTTTTTGACTGCGGCATGGGCCAGCTTGTTCTGCTCCGCGTATATCAGTTCCACATAGCCTATGGAGCCCGGCGTCTGCTTGACCAGGCCGGAAACGCCCTCGTTGCCCTTGCCGCCGATTCCGGCGGGCCAGTTCACGGAAGCGCCCTTGCCGGCTTTCTTTTCCCAGTCCCTGCTGACTTTGGAGAGATAGTCTGTAAAGCAGAACGAGGTCCCCGAACCGTCGGAGCGGTGCACCACGGTTATCGCCTCGCCGGGCAGGGCGGCGGAGGGATTGTCTTTGGCGATGGCAGGGTCGTTCCAGCGGGTTATTTCGCCAAGGAATACTTTCGCCAGCGTTTCGGGAGAAAGATTAAGGCTGTCCACCCCCGCCACGTTGAACACCGGCACCACCGCGCCCATCACGGTGGGGATATGCAGCAGTTTGCCCTTGATTTTGGGATCGGCGAGCTGCTGGTCGCTCATCGGGCCGTCGGTGGCGCCGAAGTCCACGGTGCGCTCGGTTATCTGCCGTATGCCGCCGCCGGAGCCTATGGACTGGTAGTTTATCTGCACCCCGGGTTTGAGCTTGTGGTAATCGTCAAACCACTTGGAGTATATGGGATAGGGGAAAGTGGCCCCCGCCCCGTTTAGCGTTATCACATCCGCCGCCCGCGCGCCCGCCGCGCATACCGCCGCCGCAACCGCCGCAACAAGTATTTTCCTCATTTTTCCTCCTTGATTGAAAATCCGCTTCACAAACAGTCTAGCAGCGCGCGCGCCGCGGGTTAATAGAAGCCGCCTAAAATGTGTCTGACAACCGGATGACGGAATTGCAAACGCGCGGCGGCGCGTATTGCGCCCGCCGCCGCGAAAGCGGTATCATCCCGCTATGCCTAATATCAGAAACGCCGCCAAAACCCATTCCCCAACTGCAATTTCCGGGTTTACCCGGAAATTGCAGTTGGTTGCGAGAACCGAGGCGGCGGATGGCGCGGACAGTCCGACGCAGAATTTGACGAGCATACCCGCAGGGTATGTAAGGAAAATTATGCACAGGAATGCCCCGCCAGCCACCGCCGAATTCCGCAATCCGGCTGCACTTTCCGGGTTTATCCGCCACGGCGGCTGCCGGCTCTATTATGAAGTCTGCGGACAGGGCAGGCCGCTGGCATTGCTGCACGGCCTTGCGGCGGATTTAGCCTCCTGGCTGCCGGTGAAGCGGCTGCTGGCGGAGCATTTCACTCTTATCCTGACCGATAACCGGCTTTCCGGCAGAAGCTCGGCGGGGCCGTCCGCCGTTACGGCAAAGACCGTTGCCCGCGACCTCAAGACGGTGCTGGACGGTCTTGGCATAAAAAAAGCGGCGGTGCTGGGCCATTCCATGGGCGGCTATGCCGCGCAGGAATTCGCGGCGTTGTTTCCGAAGGCGGTTTCCGCGCTGATTCTTGAGTCCACCGCAGCCACCGCCTCCGCGCGCGACAGGGCTTTGTTTGCCGCCTGGTCGGAAACGCTTTCGCGCGAAGGTTACACGGAACAGTTCTGGCGGTGCATGTTCCCCTGGATGCTGTCGCCTGAGATTTACGCGGAAAGGCCGGATTTCGCCGAGGCCGCCGTAAAGGCGGCCAGCGGCTATCAATACCTTCCCTCGCCGGATAAGTTCGCAAGGCAGGCCGGGCTTGCCGCCGCGTTCAACGGCGCGGGCATTCTGAAAAAGATAAAAGCCCCGGCTCTGGTCATCTCAGGGGAGCGGGATATTCTGATAACCCCGCATGAAAGCCGCGCGCTGGCCGCCGGCATCGCTAAAGCGCGTTTTACGCTTATGCGCGGGGCGGGGCATATTCCCCATCTGGAGCGTCCCGCCGCCTTCTGCCGGCTGCTGTCGGATTTCCTGGCAAGGCATCCCTGACCCCCTCCGCGCCGCCGTCCAACCGCACTTTCCGAATACATCGGGACTTTGGACCCATGCGCCGCCCGCGGATTTTTGGGAAAATATTGCCATGAGATATATAGCGGCAATACTACTGGCGGCGCTTCTCCCCTCCCGCGCGCTGTGCGGCGGCATTGAAAAATGCGACATGGCGGACCTGCGCCCTACGCAAATTTCAGTCGGCATGAAGGAAGTCAAAAAGAAGGCGCGCAAGCTGGCCGAACTGGGCAAACAAGAACTGCGCGGCTTTGAAAAGGAAAACCCGGAACCCGCAGTGCTGGGACCGAAAGGCAAATACTATATCGTGGACCACCATCATCTGGCCCGCGCGCTTTTTGAAGCCGGGGCGGATTCCACTTATTGCAGTATCATAGCGGATTTTTCGGAATACGATAAAGACGCCTTCTGGAACGAGATGTCCGCCAGGCGCTGGGTGTACCCGTACGATGAAAACGGACACCTGCGCCCCTATTCCGACATACCCAAACACATACAAGGGCTTAAAAACGACATTTACCGCAGCCTGGCCTATTTCGTGCGCAAGGCGGGCGGCTACGATAAAAGCGACAGGCCCTTCGCCGAATTCCGGTGGGCGGATTTTTTCAGAAGCCGCATTTCGCGCGGCGAGCTTGAGGATGATTTTGACGGCTCCGTGGAAAAAGCCGTGGAGCTTGCCCATTCCCCGCAGGCGCGGGAACTGCCGGGCTACCGGGAGCGATAACCCCCCCGCCCTGAATTTGCAGTTGGACAGCGGGATTTGCCGGCGGGGACGCGGCGTTTTAGCGCGCGCATGGCTTTGAGGTATTCCAGCGAGAGGGGGATTACGTTCACGCGGCTGTCGCTGCTGTCGGTCCAGTCAACCGGCAGCTCGCACATGCGCAGTCCGGCGCGCTGCGCGGCCATCAGCAGCTCGGTGGCGAAAAACCAGCCGTCGCTTTGCGCGCCCGCGCCAAGCAGGGTTTCATAGACGGAGCGTTTCAGGAATTTGAAGCCGCACTGCCCGTCCGAGAATTTCGCGCCCAGATAAGTCCTTAGCAGCAGGTTGAAAACGCGGGATGTTGTCTCGCGCCAGAGGCTGCGCCCGTATACCCTGCTGTCCCGGTGCAGCCGCGTGCCATAGACCAGGTCACAGCCTAATTCTACCGCCTCCACCGCCTGGCGGACATGGCGCAGGTCCGTGGCAATATCCAGGTCGAAATAGCCGATTATATCGGCGCGGGAGGCGCCCCAGCAGGTTTTCAGCGCAAGCCCCACCCCCGCGCGCTCCACCCGCACAAAGCCGACCCGCACCGGAAAACGCGAGGCAAGGCCCGCCGCTATCCCGGACGTGCCGTCGGAGGAGCCGTTGTCGGCTATTATCAGCTTCCAGTCATGGCGCTTGTAAAATTCCTCGCCTTCCAGCCGGGACAGCATTTTAAGAATGCTGGGTTCCAGTTCCCTTTCCTCGTTAAGAACGGGGACGGCTATTTCTATTTTCATCCAAGACAGGCTATCAAAAAGCGGCGCACACTTACAAAAAAGCGGATTCGGAAACACCACAGAAGCATCCGCAGAGTGTTGTTTATAAAGAAAAGTCCGGATAATCTGTGAAAATCTGTGATCAATCTGCGGATTGCCCGTTAACCTGAAAGTTTCAGTTGGCGCGAGGACCGAGGCGAAAAAGCGCGAAATAATACCGAGCAAAATTATCCGCGCGCGCCTCACTGCGCGAAGGGATAATTTTGTGAAGGCAGTATGAAGCGATTTTTCGCCGAATTCCGCAATCCAACTGAAACACTCAGTTTATGCCCTCAAAGCCGAAATCGCAATAGGAGCGGATATTGGCCAGTTCCGAGGGCGACATAACATTGAGCGAGCTGTCATTTTTCTGAAGCTGTAGCGCGCGGTAGTAAAAAAGCGCGGCGCTGTAGAGCATGTCGTCGCCGTCCCCTATCGCTTCCTCGACTTCTTTCAGTTTCGGCTCGGCTCGCTTGAAATAGCGCGTTATCATGTCCTCGTCCGCGCGATAGCCGCTCAGCGGCGCGCCGTCGGAGAAGGCCAGATAGCCCTCGCCATCGATTACCGGCGCGGCAGTTTCGCCGGCCAGCGCCACGCAAGCCGGCAGGCTCAGGCACAAAAAAACCGCGGGCCATGCCCGTTTGGATATTCCTGTTATTGTGTTCGTGTCGTCTTCTCCCTCAGACGGACTCTGACCTGAATGTTTCAGTTGGATTGCGGAATTCGGCGAAAAAATCGCTTCATCTGCCTTCATAAAATTATCTTTTCGTGCGATAAGGCGCGCGCGGATAATTTTGTCCGGCATTATTTTGCCATTCCTCGGCTCTCGCAACCAACTGAAGCATTCATGTAAATGAATTATCTCACAAAGCCGCTTTTTGCGCATGGACCAAAGGACCCGGAAAAGTAAAATGGATTTGTTCCCGAATAAGAGGATTTCCGGCCTGCCGACAATTTCCGGCAAAAATGCGCGTTTTGCAACAGGCCCGGCTTATGAACTTGTTTTTGAAGCGGAAGCCGCGTGTCGGGCGCCAACTGTATTCGGATGATGAACAAAAGCGGCATGTTTGCTATAATGAGCCATGCTCAACAAAGTCTCCAAGACGGCGGCATTATGCTCCGCCGTTATCGCATTGTGCGCGCTTTCGGCGCGCGCCGGCGGCAGCTTCGGACTGGACAAGCTGTCGCTCAAAGACATGAGGCAGGGCCGCGTGGCGCTGTCCGATGTCGCTACTCCGCAGCAGTCGGACGGCAGGACCTTCACCGTAAACCCCAAACCGCTTCCCGCCAAAGACCTTACGGTGATGATATTCCTCAACGGCAAGAACAACCTGGAGCAGATAGTCTCCACCCACCTCGACAACATGAAGCAGGTAGGCTCCACCGACAAGATGAATATCGTGGTAGAGGCCGGCATATTGTCCAATAAAACGGTTAGAAGAATACTAATCACCAAAGGCGGCGAGACGGTGTACGAAACCCAGCAGGCCGATATGGGCGATTACAAGGAAGCCGGCGATTTCATACGCTGGTCCAAGGCCGCCTTTCCCGCCAAGAAATACATTTTCATAATATGGGACCACGGCATCGGCTATCTGGACCCCAAGCCCAAGAAAGGCGAAATGCCGGACAGCAGAGGCATTTCCTTTGACGACGACACAAAAAACTATATCCGCACCAGCCAGATGGGCGAGATATTCAAAATCGGCGGACATGTTGACATTTTCGCCGGCAACTCCTGCCTGACCCAGATGGCCGAAGTCGCCTACACCATGAAAGACGGCGTGGACCTTATCATAGGCTCGGAAGAGGTGATGTCCGGCATGTGCTTTGAGTACCAGAAAGTTCTCGGCTGGCTGGCCGAAAACAGCGGCGCCAGCAACGAGGATTTCGGCAAGCAGATGAACGTCTTCTACGGCGAGGCTTACGAAACCTGCCTGTGGGGCGTCATCTGCCCGCTTAAAGACAAGGGCGGCACGTTGTCCTCCATCCGCTCCGACAGACTGGACGCGCTTCCGGGCAAGCTGGACGCCTGGGCCAAGGCCGTGCAGGGCGGCAGCGAGGAAGAGGCCGTCAAATACGCGATGGGCTCCGTCATCCGTTTCGCCATAATGCCGGACAAGGACAATGACAAAAAGCTCACCCCATACGCCGATCTGGGCGATTTCGTGCTGCGCGTGGATTCCAAGGCGAAAAGCCAGGCCGTCCATGAGCAGACCGAACAGCTTATGAACTTCATAGACACCGAGCTGGTGTCCAGCAAAATCGGCGTCCACTCCGACAAGCACGGAGACGATTACAGCAAGACCCACGGCGTCGCCATCAACATGGCGATGGAAGCCAAGCCCGTGCCGGACAACCTCAAGAATGCTTTTGAGGGCAAGTATTCCGACCTGGCTTTCGCCAAGGCGGGCGGCTGGTCGCAGTTTGTGGACTGGGTCTCGGCAGTCTGGAACAAATAACGCAATACGCGCCATTCAACCGCCCCGTCCATCCGGACGGGGCGGTTTTTTTTGCGCCGAAAGCGGGCAATCTGGTATCATAACGGAGTGCCGTATTTACGGAGGCTTTGATGCCGGCTTTAGACACCATTTCCCGCGGGCTTATGCTGGACAGCCTCCGGGAATACGCAAAACGCAAAATCCCCTTTGACCTTATAAGGGAGCTGGACCAAAAAAACGAATTCCCCGCCGATATTCTGGAGGAGATGTATAACCACGACATACTGGGGATACATCTGCTGCTCATCCCGCGCGAGCATGGCGGGCTGGGCGGCTCCACGGTGGATATTTACAGGGTATGCGAGGCGCTGGCCCGCATTGACCTGGGCATAGCCACATCGGTTTTTGCCACATTCCTGGGAACCGACCCGCTGCGCGTCGGCGGCACCGAGGAGCAGAAAAGCCGCTGGATGCGCCGCATAGCGCAGGACAACCTGCTTGTCGCCTACGGCGCCACCGAGGCGGACGCGGGCAGCGACCTGGTCAATCTGCGCACCCGGGCCGAGCATGTCATCACGGACGGCAAACTCTCCGGCTACAAAATAACCGGCAACAAGCAATGGATTTCAAACGGCGGCGTGGCGGACCTCTACACCATACTGGCGCTGACGCCGGGCGGGCCGTCGTGGTTTCTGGTGGAAAAAGACGCGCCCGGCTTCTCCACCGACAAGCACGAGGACAAGCACGGCATACGGCTGTCCAATACGGCGGGCCTTTCTCTGGACGAGGTGGTGGTCCCGGCGGACCGGATTATCGGCGGGGTTGAGGGGCAGGGGCTTGTGCAGGCGCAGGCGGTGTTCGGATACACGCGGCTTATGGTGGCCTCCTTCGGGCTGGGCTGCGGCTGCGAGGCGGTGGAAACCGCAATCCGCTACAGCCAGCAGCGCATACAGGCCGGCGGGCCGCTTTCCAAAAAGCAGGGGTACACCCACAAGCTGATAGTGCCGCACATGGTGAAGCTGGAGGCCGCGCGCGCCTTCATCCACGAGACCGCGCTGCGCCTGGACGGCGAGGAGCACGGTTTGCAGACCGAGGGCGCAATCGGCAAATACTACGCCACCGAGGCCGGCAACGCCGCCGCCGAGGATTCCATTCAGGCTTTGGGCGGCTACGGCTACACCCGCGATTTCCCGGTGGAGAAAATCAAGCGCGACGTCAAAATCGCCTGCATTTACGAAGGCACCAGCGAGATAATGGAGATGACCATTTACCGGGGCCGCTGGCAGGAACATCTCAAGAGCCGGGGGCAATTTTATATCGGAATGGCCGCGGAGATGGACGCTCTCCACTCGCGGCAGCCGGACTGCGGCGCCGACAGCGCCGCGCTGGGGCTGCGCGCATTGTCGGTTGTGCTGGAGGAATGCCGCGCCCAGCGGCTTACCCGCCACCAGCATGTAACCTTCAAGCTGGGCGAAATAATAGCGGGGGCCGAGGTGGCCGCCGCCTTCTGCCGCGCCGCCGCCGCTAAGGAATACAACGAGGGCGTCCGTTTTGACAGGGAAGCCGCGCTGGCCATGTCGCGCGTCTGCGCGCGGCAGACGGCCTTTGACACCGCCTCCCAGGGCATGAAGCTGGTGCTTGGAGCCGGAACCGGCAATGCGGAAGAGCTGTCCCGCGCGGCGGGCTTTGCCGCCATAATGGACAAGACCCGCGGCATAACCGACGACATGGATTTAATCGCCGCCAAAATAAACGAAACGTTCAGGCCCAAATAACATGAATATCACAGTCTGCCTAAAGCAGGTGCCGGATTCGACGCAGGTCAAGGTTGACCCGCAGACGGGAACCCTCATCCGCGCCGGGGTGCCAAGCATACTAAACCCTTACGACCATTTCGCGCTGGAAACCGCGCTCGCGCTTAAAGAGAAAACCGGCGCGCAGGTAACCGCCATCACCATGGGGCCGCCACAGGCCAAATCGGTATTGCGGTTGGCGCTGGCGCTGGGCGCGGACCGCGCGGTGCTGCTGTGCGACCGGGCTTTTGCCGGCTCCGACACCTGGGCAACATCGTATGCGCTGGCAAAGGCCGTGAAAAAACTGGGCAAAACGGATGTCATCCTCTGCGGCATGATGGCCATAGACGGCGACACCGCCCAGACCGGCCCCGGCATCGCGCAGCAATTGCGGCTGCCGCAGATAACTTTCTGCGAATCCGTGTCCGTAACCGGCAGAAAGCTGGCCGCCCGGAAACTTATAGACGGCGGCCACGAGATAGCGGAGGCGAATCTTCCCGTGCTTTGCACCATGGTGATGCCGCACGGCTACGCGCCGGCGCAGCCGTCTTTCCTTAAAATCGCGCAGTCGCAGGAAAAGCCGCTGGAAAGCTGGACCGCCGCCGACATCGGCGCAGACGAAAATTTGACGGGCCTCAAAGGCTCGCCCACGCGGGTGGACAGGGTTTACGCCCCCCCGCAGCGCAAACGCGGCGAGGTGTTCCAGGGAACGTCCGCGGAACTGACGGAGAAGCTGCTGGCCATACTTGAAAAGGAGAATTTCATCAGCCATGATTGAAATATCTGCATCCTGCATCGGCTGCGGCAAATGCCTTTCCGCCTGCCCGTTCGGCGCGTTAAGCATGGACGGCAAGCTCGCCAAAATAAACGAAAAATGCACGCTCTGCGGCGCCTGCGTTCAGGCCTGCCCGGTTGCGGCCATCACCATCACCCGCAAGGATGAGGCCGCCGACCTCAGCGCATACAAGGACATCTGGGTATTTGCCGAGCTTTCAGATTCCCCCGGCGGCAAGACAGTCCGCCCGGCAACTCACGAACTGCTCTCCTGCGGCAGGCGCCTGGCCGACGAGCTGGGCCAGAAGCTCTGCGCCGTGCTGATGGGCCACAACGTATCCGCTCTGGCGGACACGCTTGCCTCCTTCGGCGCGGACAAGGTGTATCTGGCCGAGCATGAGGCGCTCTCCGAATACAGCACCGACGCCTGTTCCACCGTCATGGTCGCGCTGATTTCCAAATACAAGCCGAACGCGGTGCTTTACCCGTCCACCTATATCGGGCGGGACCTGGCCCCCCGCGTCGCCAGCGAGCTTTATGTGGGATTGACGGCGGACTGCACCGGCCTTTCAATAAAAGACGGCAATCTGCTGCAAACACGGCCCGCCTTCGGCGGCAATATCATGGCCGATATTCTAAGCCCCAGCACCCGCCCCCAAATGGCCACGGTGCGCCCCAACGTGATGAAAAAAAACGAGCCCAAGCCCGGCGCGAAGGCGCAGGTGATACGGGAATCCGTCGCGCTGGATAAAAACGCCGCCCGCGTCAAAACCGTGGAACGTTGCGTTGACCAGACGCACGGAACCGGCAGCATAGCCGGCGCGGGCATAATAGTTTCCGGCGGGCGCGGCATGAAAAACAAGCGCGGATTTGAAATGCTCTCCGAACTGGCCGAGGAGCTGGGCGGCGCGGTGGGTTCTTCGCGCGCGGCGGTGGATATGGGCCTTATGCCCAAAAGCCATCAGGTGGGGCAAAGCGGGACAACGGTTTCGCCCAAGCTGTATCTGGCCTGCGGCATTTCCGGCGCGGTGCAGCATATAGTGGGCATGAGCTCGTCCGAGGTTATCATAGCCATCAACAAGGACCCGTCGGCGCCCATATTCAATGTCTGCAAATACGGCTTCGTGGGCGACGCGGCGCAAATCGCCCCCAAACTGGCCGAGGCCGCCAGAAAACTCAAAAAAGGCAAATCCTGCCGCCCGGCCTGAACCGGCGCGGCGCGTCCGCGCAATTGCGGACTGTCAGAAAGGCAGGAGTCAACAGCTGCAATTTCCGGGCGGTAACACCCGTGTTATACCAGCGGGTTGGAGACCAGGCCGTCGGCCAGTTTCGGCTCGAACCAGGTGGATTTGGGCGGCATCACTTGATTAACGTCCGCCACGGCCACAAGCTCGCCCACCGACGTGGGATAAAGCGCGAAGGCGGCCTTCATCTCGCCGCTGTCAACGCGCTTTTCCAGCTCGCCCAGGCCGCGTATACCGCCCACGAAATCTATTCGGTCGGATTTGCGCAGGTCCTTTATGTCCAGTATCTTGTCCAGCACAAGGCCGGAGAGCACGCTCACATCCAGCGACAGCACTGGGTCGCCCTCCGGCGTATGCACAGACGGCTTGAGCAGATACCATTTCCCGTCCATGTACATGCCGAATTCTCTGCGGGCGGCGGGCTTTGCCCGGCCCTGCGCCTCCTGCACCGAAAAGCTTGCGCGCAGCTTTGCCATAAACCCGTCCGGCGTCAGGCCGTTTAGGTCGCGCACCACGCGGTTGTAATCCCAGATTTTCATCTCGTCCACCGGGAACGCGGCGGCCAGAAAACAGTTGTAGGGCTCCGCGCCGGTGTGCGCGTCCTCGCGCTCCTGCGCCATCATTTTTTTAACTCGGGACGCCGCGGCGGAGCGGTGGTGCCCGTCGGCTATGTATACGGCTTTCTGCCTTTCAAACGCTTCGGATATGGCGGCAATGTCGCCGTCGCCGTCAATAATCCACATGGTGTGGACTACGCCGCCCGGCCCGGTGGCTGAAAAAACGGGCGCGCCGGCAGAGACCCTCTTTATTATCGCGTCCACCTCCGGAATCTGCCTGTAGGCCAAAAGCGCGGGGCCGGTCTGCGCCCGGACGGCTTTTATCTGGCTGACGCGGTCGTTTTCCTTGACGGGGCGGGTGAACTCGTGCTTTTTTATGCGGTTGGAATCGTAATCGTCAACGCAGGCCCCGGCCACAAGCCCGGTCTGCACATGGCTGTCCATCTTGAGGCGGTAGACGTAGAAGCAGGGTTTTTTCTCGCGCACGAGAATGCCCTCGTCCAGCATCCTGTTGAAATTTTCCGCCGCTTTCGCGTATACGGCGCCGGAGTAGGCGTCGGTCCCCTCCGGCAGGTCTATTTCCGCCTTGGAGACATGCAAAAAGCTGTGCGGCCTCCCCCTGGCAAGCTCGCGCGCCTCGGCGGAATCCAGCACGTCGTAGGGCGGAGCGATAACGTCCTGCGCACGGCCTTTGGCGGGCCGGATGGCGCAAATCGGGCTGAACAGGGGGAGCTTTGTTTTTATCATAAGCACCTCAGTAGTTGGCTTTAAGAGCAAGCTCGCGCTGCGACATGCTCTGCATGTATACCGCAAACGGCGGGTTCTGGCGCAGCAGCATGGCCGCTAGCTCGTCGCCGGACAAATCGCGCGCCCGGAGCAGGAAACGGGCGTCGCCGTTGGAATAGGATGTGAGCGATATTTTCTCAAGCCGCGGCACCGCGCGCAGCATGTCCTGGAAGCGGCGCAGCTGCTCCAGCCCCGTCAGCCCGGTGATTTTCAGGGTGATGGACGGCGTTTCGGCGGCGGCGCGCTCCAGCCGGGCGGGTAAATCCTTTGCGGCAAGCTCCGCGGCGGCGGCGGCGGCCCTGCGCGCGGCAACTGCGGGCGCGGCGTCCAGCGCGCTGGCTTCTTTGACGGATTCCGCGACCAGCTTCCGGGAGGCAGCCGAATAAACCCTCACCGCCGCCCGCGCCCGGTACGGGGCCAGCCCGCCGCCAAGCTCCGGCATAGGCTCCACCTTATATGAATCCGCCGCAACCGTAACGGCGAAATCCGCATTCGCGGAGGAGGCGGCGTCCAGCGCGGAGGCCGCGTCGGCGGCGTTTGCCGGCGCGTTGGCGGCCACAATGTCATAACCCGCCTTTGAAAGCGCCGCGCCCGCGGCGGAGGCCGCGTCGGAAGAGGAACCCGGCCTGCCGTCCATTGTCTCAACCGAAAAAACGGCGGCTGTCCGCGCGCCGTCGCGCATTTTATCCAGCGCGGAACTGATATCGCTGACTTTCACGACGGCCTTTATTTTGACGGTGTAATACCCGGCTTCCTGGCGTTCGTTGAGGATTTTATAGCGTTTTACAAAGCCCTGTGTCCCCGCCATCAGCTTGCGGCTTACGGCGACGGCGTCCTGCACCCGCGTGCTGCCTGAGACGAAAACGCCCACCACCTGCTCCACCGCGCTTTCCTGCGCGGCGGCTATGGCGTTGGCGCGCGCCAGCGCCATGTTGCCATTGAAGGGGGCCATCCCCTCGGCAATGACCTGTTCGCCGTCCTTGTCCGGGCCGGTCTGCACAGAGGCGCAGCCGCCCAGCGCCAGAGCCAGCAAAACCGCCGCCGCGCGCGCCTTCAGCGTGAAAGACATGCCGCTATTTCCCGGCGGGGCAGCCGGCCTCGCCTTCCTGGCAGAGCGTTATCCCCAGGCCGCTTAACGCAGAGCGCGGCAGCCGGATGATGACGGTGCAGCCGTCGTCGGACATATACTCGGACGAGAAAACCTCCGCCCCGCGCACCGCGCCGTTGACGCGGGTTTCAAGCGTGGAATCGCGGGAAACGGCGTCTATCACCCTGGCCTGGGCGATTACGCCCGCGCCCTTTATATATTCCACCGCGCGCTGGTAGCCGTTGGCTATGGCCGCCTCGCGCGACATCGCCATGCGCTGCGTTTTGCTGGTATGCTCCGGGTTGGCCGCGGCTATGCCACGCACCCAGAGATAATTCTTGTCAACTTTCGTGTCGGCAAATGCCGGGGCAAGCTCGCCTTTTACCACCGCGCTTTTAAGCCCGCCCGAACACCCCGCCAGCGCCGCCGCCAGCAGCGCCGCCGCAACCAGTCTGGTTTTCATGCGACCTCCTGTTTAGCTTCCCAAAGCCTCTTCACTTTATCAAAGTGCCTTTTGCGGTGTCTGATTTTTTCCACTTCCTTTGGATAAAAAGTAAAAAGCTTGTTGCACAACTCCAACATCCATGCTTTGCGACGATTACCAGGATTGATATTCACACAACAGGCATTGGCAATTTGAATCTGTCCCCACCCCAAAGCTCCGATACGAAGACAGTCCCAGCAGAAAAATTCTATCGGCGCAAGTGCAACGCTCCTTACGACTATTTGGCGGGGGCCCGCATTCTCATAATCAATATTCAAAATGAGGAAATAATTCTTATCGCTTTGTCCATAGAATTCCGCCAACCGTTTGACTGAAGTCAGATTAGGCATGTGAAACCCTTTTTCCAGCAAATGGGTTTTCACATCCACATGGTAAACGAAGCCATCTCGGTCAGTAAAGGAAAAATCCGCCATTGCTTTGCGTGAAAGGGGATAGTGGTATTCTGCCGCAGGGCTGCCGGCAGCGTCAAGAATTTCTCTGAATTCCCGTCCGACCATGTCCGCCAACCTGTCGCCGACTTCGCGGGGAGTTCCTGCGCTAATATTTCGACTGCGCATCAATTCCAGCAGGCGCCCAGAAAGAACGTCATAGCGGATGGTCATAATGGCATGGCCGTGAACAAGCCCTCGGATAGTTCGGGAGTGTTTTTACCAACGCGAACGCCGGTCCGCGGGTTAAGGCTGTTTCGCTCCCAGAACATCCCATCGGAATAACCCTGTATAGTTTTATCATGCTCAACTACGGCCAGCCTCTTTTCGGCCAGCAGGGCGTAGCGCTCGTCTATTTCTATTCCGGTATATCTCCGTCCAAGCTTCTTTGCAACCACCGAGGTGGTGCCGGAACCCAGGAACGGATCAAAAATCATATCGCCCGGCTTTGAACTGGCCAGAATTATTTTCGCGGCCAGTTTCTCCGGTTTCTGGGTTGGATGCTCTGTGTTTTCAGGCATTGACCAGAAAGGAATCGTTATATCGGTCCAGATATTTGACGGATGGGTAATGCGGTAATTTCCATTTGCGGTTTTAGTCCAGTCTTTTGGTTTGCCATATTCGTCTTTGTAAGGAGCAATTACTTTTCGCCTTATTTTAACGGCATCAACGTTGAAATAATACTCGTCGGACATTGTGCAAAACCAAATATCCTCCGAACAGTTCTTCCAATTCGTTTTTGCGCCGCGGCCTTTTTCTCTTTCAAAGGTTATGCGGTTTAGTATATGAAAATACTTCTGCGCGACGTTAAACACCAACGACGAAGACTTCCAGTCTCCGCAAATATAAACCGACGCATTGGGTTTAAGCAAGCGGACAACCTTTTTTATCCAGGAATCCAGCCACTGCGCATACTGCTCCGATTCCATAGCCTTGAACGCGGTTTGGTTAAATGTCTTATTCAGGTTATATGGCGGGTCGGCAAACAATAAATCAACAAACCGGTCCGGCAGATAATCAATTGCCTCAAACACATCCTGATTGATGGTCTTGTTTTCAATTTGGGCAAGACTGACCGGCGAAGTCAGTTTCAGGAGATTATGCCGCATAGCCAGGCAATCTGCTTCGGACAATTCAATGCTTCTGTTGCGCGACGCTTTTTGCTTAAATGCTGGTGACGTCATACAATTTCACCGTATCCTCCGCCGGCGGATGTAGGCGGGAATCAGAATGTTGTCGGCGCCCTCCCCGGCCTCGCGCACGGGCGAGAAGTCGTCAAAACCGGGCGTCATCGGCAGGCGGCGCTTTTTTGCGGCGGAGGCAACGGCGTCCGCGCGCTCGAAACCGGTGGCTATGACGGTTATGCGCAGGGTGCTTCCCATCGTATCGTCGTAGACAAGGCCGTATTTTATCATCGCGTCGCGGCTGGCGCGCTCTTTTATGAACTCCACCGCCTCGCGCTGCTCGTAGGCTTTGTGCTCGCTCGCGAGAAAGTGGACTATCAGGCCCTTTGCGCCCTCCAGGCTGGCGTTTTCCAGCAGCGGAGACGAGACCGCCATCCGCGCCGCGTCTGTATGCCTGGTGGCCGAGGCGGACTGCCCTATGCCTATAAGCGCCTCCCCCGACTTGGACATAATGCGCCGCACGTCGTTAAAGTCCACATTCACCTCGCCGGGCGTGGTGATGACCTCCGATATGCCCTGCACCGCCTGGCGCAGCACATCGTCTGCCATCTTGTAGGCCTCTTTGGTGGGGGTGTTGCGGTCTATGATGTCAAAGAGCTTCTCGTTGGGAATCACCAGCAGCGAGTCCACATGGCTGCGCATGGCGTTTATGCCTTCCTGCGCCTGGCGCATGCGCTCGTGCCCTTCAAAGTCAAACGGGCGGGTTACCACGCCGATAAGCAGCACATCCGCCCCGGCAGCCTCGCGCGCCACGCGGGCGATTACCGGCGCGGCCCCGGTTCCGGTGCCGCCGCCCATTCCGGCGGTGATAAACAGCAGGTCGGCGTCGCCCACCAGCTGCTTTATCTGCTCCATGGATTCCTCGGCGGCGGCGCGGCCCCGGTCGGGGTCTCCGCCCACGCCCAGGCCCTTGGTGAGATTTTCGCCCAGCTGGCAGCGGTAGGGGGCCAGGTTGCGCCGCAAATCCTGCGCGTCGGTATTGAGGGCCAGAAAATCCACCCCGCCGATTTTGGCGTCCACCATCCTGTTGATGGCGTTGCCGCCGCCCCCGCCCACGCCGACGACCTTGATATTGGCCCGCTTGCCGTTAAACCGCGCCTTTAGGTTTGTCATATTTCAATCCCTTCCGAATATTTCCAGCCCCTTGAAGAGGCCGCACACCTTCTCCAGCGGCGAGCGGCGCGACACGGGCCTTTCGGTTATATTGTCGGTCCGTATGGCCGGGTACACGGCAAGCGACAGCGCCGAGCCGTAGGAGGGATGGAAAAATTTCTCGTCGCCGCAGGCGAGGCTGCGCTGCACCCCAGCCCGGCGCGCCTCGCGCAGGCTGAGAGACTGGCAGCACAGTTCCGGCAGTCCTTTCAGCAGCGAGCCGCCGCCGGTTATAGCGCCCACGCCGGGAATGTCGGCGTATCTGGTTTTCTCTATCTCCTCGCGGACTTTTTCCAGTATTTCCTCGGCGCGGGGCTGTATTATCTCCAGCAGGAAGCTGGGCTTCACATTATGGACGGCGCGCCCGTCCAGGCCGGGGACGGGAATCTCCTCGTCGTCGGTCATCATGGCGGGCCAGGCGGAGCCGTACTTTTCCTTGATTTCCCGCGCGCCCTCGCGCGAGGTGTGCAGTCCGTAGGCGATATCGCGCGTGATGAGGTCGCAGCCGTAGGGCAGGTCTCGCGAGAACTTGATTCCGCCCTCGTGGTAAAGCGCGATGGAGGTGGTCTCCCCCCCGAAATCTATAAGCAGCGCGCCCAGCTCCTTTTCCTCCGGCGTAAGCGCGCATTCGCCCAGAGTGATGAGGCTGTAGAACGGCTCCTCCACCGCAAAGCCGGCCTTGGCGACGGACTTTATGAGATTGTTGAGATGCGAGGAAGACGCGCTCACTATATGCACGTCCACCTCCAGCAGCGAGCCTTCCATCCCCTCGGGGTTGGGCACGCCCTTCTGCCGGTCTATGGAAAAGCCCTGCGGCAGGACATGCAGAATTTCCTTGTCGCTTTCCAGCGGGAAGGCCTTGGCATTTTCTATGACGGAATGCACATCCTCGGAGGTGATTTCCTTGTCGGCGCGGGCGATATTGTATGCGCCGTGCCCGTTGGCCGATTTCAGATGCGCCCCGCGCACGCCCAGGCAGACGGTTTCCACCTCGGCTCCGGCGTCGCGCTCGCACTGCTCTATCAGGCGGGCGACGGTGTTGGAGGTCTCTTTTATATCCACCACCACCCCGCTTTTAAGCCCCCTGCACGGCGCGGACGCGCCGGAAAGCACCTTTACCGCACCGGTTTCGCAGTCACGCTCCGTAACTACGGCGGTAATTCTGCCGCCCCCCATGTCCAGCCCCGCGGCGATTTCGTTTTTCGGCATTGCAGTCTCCTTTACCGGCTCAGCAGTATCCTGCCGTCCTCGAAATATTTCATGTTGATTTTGTACGGCCCCGCAAAACGCTCCCTCGCCTTGCCGTAAACCTGCGCCAGGCGGGCAATTTTCTCCGCGGTGTGCGCGCTGCCGCCCCATTCCACAACCGCGCCGTCGGCCAGCCGCAGCCGGAAGGAGGTTTCGCCCCTGTCTGCGGCGACAAGCACCGGTTTCGCGGGCAGTTCGGATTCAAATGCGCTTATGCTTTTAAGCATGGCGGCGGTTTCCGGCCTGAATACGCGCGCGCGGCTGCCCGCCGGCAGCGCAACTGCCAGCAGTTCCGGCGGGGGCGACGGCTCCGCCCCGTAGATTTCGCCGCGCTCGTCCATATAGGCGGTGGATGCTCCCAGCAGCACCCTGGCGCAAGGCTGGCGCCGCCCGGCGGAAACGGAAAGCGTGCGCGAAGCCCATCCCCTGCGCACCGAAACGCCGCGCAGTTCCGGGAACACGGAAGCTATTTTCCCCTCCAGCCCGCGCGCGTCGGAGGAGGTAACCTCGCTGCCCTGCGGCAGCGCGGCCAGTTTCAGCACGGCCTGGCGCGAATCTTCGGGAACGCCGCCCGCGTCAACCGCCGCCAGCCGCCATTTGGCCCATTCCACGGAATTCACGGCCCGGCCCGCGGCGTCCGCCGCCTTGCGCGCGGCGAAAAAACAGAACACGGCGGCAACCGCCGCCACCGCCGCCATCCTGATGCGCGCGGTTCTGCGGCGCACTGTCTGCGGCCTTGCCGTAACTTTGTATTTTCTGACCCGCATAGCGCGCCTCTGTATTTTCAGTAATTATAATAACTTGAGCAGCCCCGCACAAATCAGATAAACCGACATGGCGGCCAGCGTCAGCCTGCCGATATTGGCCGCCCGCTCCGAGCGCAGAAACGGCTGCAAAGCCGCCGCCGGCAGCACGAAAAGCGAACTTGCCGCGAAAAACCCGCCAAACATCAGCAGCGCCGCCGGGCCGGGGAGGCCGGCAGCCTTTATGACCGCGCCCGCAAGCGGCGGGCAGGGCGCAATTCCCGTCATAAACCCCAGCGCAAGCGGCCCCGCGCGCAGCGCGGCGGCCCTTTCGCAGCCGGACCGGCACTGCCACCTGAACACAAAAAACGCCGCCAGCATGTAAGCGCCGGAGGCTATGGAGACGAAAGCCGCGGTTTGCGGCCCGGCGGCCTTTTCCAGATACCCGCCGGAAAAAGACGCCGCCAGCGCCGCCGCAGCATAAGCCGCCAGCCTGCCGCCCAGAAACAGCGCGGTGATGCGCGCCGTCCCCGCCTCCGAAAAAGCCAGCAGCCAGGGCAGCAGCGCCGGACCGCAGGCGGCGGCGCAGTACGGCCCGGTGGCAAAGCCCAGGGCCGCGCCTTCGGCGATTACCTTAAAATAAGCCGCCATAACCCATATAACGCTCCGGGAACAAAAAGCGAGCCCAAAGCCCCGCCAACAGCCAGCCCGCAGAACACAAGCAGCGCGCGCGCGTCAACCGGCGGCTTGCGTCCCAGCACGGTGTATGAAATCGCGCCATGCGGGCATTCGTCAATACACCGCCCGCAACGGTTGCAGTATGAAGTTATAGCGGGCTTGCCGCCGGCGGCCTCTATCGCCAACACCGGGCAGGTTTGCCCGCACTGCCCGCAGCCGGCGCAGGAATTTTCGTCCCTGCTGACGCGGAACGGGTTTATTCTGCCGAAAAAAGACTGCCATGCGCCGAAAGGGCATATCAGCCCGCAGAAACTGCGTTTGCCGCTTAACACCGGCAAAATCACTATGAACACAACGCCGAGAATTATCATCGCGGCGTTCTGTATTTTCCCCGCCATTCCGGTTTCCGCGAAACCGCATGTCATTTTAAGCGGGCAGCCCCACAGGCAGAAAAGCGGATACATCGCCGCCAGCGAGGCCAGCAGCCACAATATCAGCAAAGCGGCGGGAATATCGCGCAGCGGCGGCGGGATTTTCAGCCGCAGGGGCCGCCATCTCTCCGGCAGCAGCCGGGAAAACCCCTCGTCCAGCCCGCCGTAAAAGCATGCCCAGGAGCACCATGCCTGGCCCAATACCAGCGTCGCCGCCAGCCACAGCCCGCCCAGAGTAAGCGGCCCCCACATTTTCCAGCCGCCGGAGAATGCCAGTTGCTGCTGGTAAACGAAATCCAGCGCGTTGGCCGACATCGCTATGTGGCAATACGGCGCTTTTCCCGGCCCGCCCAGCCCCAGCTTGTGCCGCAAAATGAAAGCCGCCGCCAGCGTGATGAAAAAAACCGCCCGCCAGGGCGAAACCTTCCCCGTCCTGATTATGAAAAACCCGCACAGCGCGCAGAACCCCGCCCATGCCGCCGCGAAAACCCGCTCATGCGGCGGCGCGACCGGCACGGTAACAAGCAATGCCGCAAGCACCGCCGCCGCGAACATGGCGGACTGCGCGGGCGTCTTTGCATGCTGTCCGTTCGGAGCGTCCATGATTTTTATAGTATATCAATTGGAAATGAGGGCCGCGTATCTTTCATACGGTTTCTGCGCCGTGATTTTTCAACTCGCGCTGCTGCGCGAGCTGGCCGCGCTTATGACCGGCCACGAACTGATGATAGGCCTGTGCCTGTCGTCCTGGCTGGCCTGGTCGGCGGCGGGCTGCGCGGTGCGCGTTCCGGCCTCCGCGGCGGCGGTTTTCGCGGTTTCCGGCGCGGCTTCCGTCGCGCTGTGCAGAATCGCGGGGGGCTTCATAGACCCCGGCATAATTCCGGGAATATTCCGGCAGGCGTTTTTTGCGGTTGTCCTGTGCGCGCCGGCGGCGCTGGCCTCCGGCATGGCGGCCCGCGCGCTGCTGGGGAAACCGCGCGAATTCTATTGCTGGGAAGCGGCGGGGGCTTTTATCGCGGGGATAATTTACTCCGCCTTTCTTGCGCCGGTTCTGCGCATTGAGATAATATGCGCCGCCGCCGGAACGGTGTTTTTCGCGGTTTGCGCCCGCAAAAATCCGATAGCGATTGCCGCCGTGGCCGCGACCGCCGCGCTCGGCGCGTGGCTGGCCGGGCAGACCGTCGCGCTGCGCTACGGCGGCTTTGCCGTCGCCGAAATCGTCCAGACGCCCTATTCCAGAATTGCGCTGGCCGGAAACTATTCCGCCGGAACCCTGTTTGAAAACGGCCTTGTCTCCGCCGCGTGGCCCGCGCCGGAGTATTACGAGCCGCCGGTGCACATCCCGCTTCTGGCCGTGCGGCAGCCCCGGAAAATACTGCTGCTGGGCGCGGGCGCGCCGCTTGCCGCGCGCGAGGCGCAAAAGCACGGGCCGCCGGAGATAGACATCGTCTCCGCCGACGCCGCCTGGCTTGAAACCGCGCGCGCGCTGGCCCCGAAGGAAAAAAACATCTCTTTCATCGCGGCGGACCCGCGCGCCTGTCTGCGCGGCGGCGCGCGCTATGACGCGATAATAAATCTCTCCGGCGAGCCGGCCAGCGCCGCGCTGAACCGGCTCTACACGGCGGAGTTTTTCCGCGCCGCCTCCGCCGCGCTGACGCCCGGCGGCATTCTGGCGTTTGAGCTGGCCTCCTCGGAAACCTATATTTCCCCGGCGGAGGCGGGGCTCAACGGCTCGGTCATTTCCGCCGCGGGAGAGGCGTTCCCGGAAATAAAACTCGTGCCTGGGGCGAAAATGCTGGTTCTGGCCTCGCGCGAAAAAATAAATCTTTCGCCGGAGCGGCTGTCCGCCGCGTGGAAGGCGCGGAAAATCCAAAGCTCTTTTGCCAGGCCGGAGACTTTTCCATTCCTGCTCTCGCCGGAGCGGATGAAATGGCTTGCCAAAACCCTGCCCGCCGCGCCGCCCAATACAGACGAAAAGCCCGCCGCGTATCTGCATTCGCTGAAGCTCTTTTCGGACAAAAGCTCCGCGCCCGCCGCGCTGGCCTGCTGCGCGCTGCTGGCGGCGTGCGCGTTTTTCGCGCGCGGGAAAATAATCGCCGCCGCAAAATACCTGAAGGAGCCGGCCCACGCGGCGGTTTTCGCGGCGGGGTTTGCCGGCATGGCGGTTGAAACCGCGCTGCTGCTGCGCTATCAGCCGGTTTACGGCGCGCTTTACCGGCAGCTGGGGCTGCTGTTTTCGGCATTCATGCTGGGGCTGGCGGCTGGCGGGCGGCTGGGCGGGAGATTTGAAGGCCGGGCCTGGCTGCCCTGCCTGTGCTGCGCGGCCTGCGCGGCGGGGGCGGCTTTTTATCCGAATCAGTGGCTGCCGCAGGGACTTGCGGGCGGGACCGCCGTTTTCTGCGCGCTGCTGTTTGCGGCGGGGGCGTCCGGCGGCGCGGTTTATTCCGCGCTGGCCTCCGGCGGAGCGAAGGTCTACGCCGCCGATTTATGGGGAGCCTGCGCCGGGGCGGTAATGCCCGCGCTGGCCGCTCCGGCATTATCGGTAAAAGCCGCGCTGCTGATTGCGGCGCTGGCCGCGGCGTGCGGCGCGGCGGCGGCGCGGAGCGCAAGGCATGAATAAACCCAAATGGCCGTATGCGGTTATAGCCGCCGCAATCGCGGCGGTGTTTTACCCCTGCCTTTGCGCCGGATACGTAAACTGGGACGATTTCAAGACCGTGGTGGAAAACCCGCTGCTGCAAGACCGCTCCGCGCGCGGTATCGGCGCGCTTTTCTCGTCTTTCACCGCGGGGCATTACCAGCCGCTGGCGCTGCTGTCATTCATGGCGGAGCAGGCGGCGTTCGGGACCGGCGCAGCCGTATCCCATGCGGTCAATCTGGTTTTGCATCTGCTTAACTCGTGGCTGGTTTATATGCTGGCAGTCAGATTGCTGGCGGATTGGCGAAAATCGCTTTTTGCCGCGCTTTTGTTCGCCATACATCCGCTGCATGTGGAATCCGCCGCGTGGATAAGCGAGCGCAAGGACCTCGTCTACTCGTTTTTTTATCTCTGCGCGCTGCTGGCGTATCTGCGCGGCTGGTACTGGCGGACGCTGGGGCTGTTTGCGCTGTCGCTGCTGGGCAAATCCATGGCGGTTACGCTGCCGCTTGTCCTGCTGCTTGTGGACTGGCGCGCCGAAGGGAAAATAACCGCCCGGCAGCTGGCGCGGAAACTGCCTTTCGCCGCGCTCTCGCTTGTGTTCGGAATAACCGCGGTTGTTTCCCAGCACAAGGCGGATTTCGCGGCGGCATATTCGTGGGACAAAGCTGCGGGCGGGTTCTTTATCGCCTGCGGAAACCTGCTGTTTTATCTGGCGAAATTTATCGCCCCTCTGGGGCTTTCGGCCTTTTATCCGTTTCCCGGAAAAGGCGAGTTCGCCGTGCCGGGGCTTTATTACGGCGCGCCCGTGCTGATAGCCGCCATACTCTGGTTTTTACGCGGGCATTTGCGCGGCATGGCGGCATTCGGCCTGCTGTTTTTCGCGGCGGCGATAGCCCCGGCGCTGGAATTTGTGCCGATAGGCCGCGCCATCGCGGCGGACCACTTCACCTATTTGCCGTATATCGGAATCATCCTCTGGATTTGCGGCGCGGTCCCGTCCGGGAAACGGGCCGCGGTTTTTGCCGCGCTGTGGCTGGCCGGGCTGGGCGCGCTGGCGCATCGGCGCTGCCATGTCTGGCAGGACAGCGTTTCGCTCTGGACCGACGCGGCGGAAAAATTCCCCCTTTCCCCGGTAACGCGGATTAATAAAGGCATCGCGCTGCGCCGCGCCGGGCAGAGCGATGCCGCGCTGTCCGAATTCAGCGCGGCGCTTGCGCTGGACCCGCGCTCGGCGCTGGCGCATTCAAATATCGGGATAACGCTCGCTGAAAAAGGCGATATTCCCGCCGCGCTGGAGCATTTCCGCATCGCCGCGGAAACGGAGCCGCAAAACCCGGATTTCCGGCGTAATCTGAAAATTATTCAGAAGCACAAATCGCGCTCGCCGGAAGAGACGCGGCGGTAATAATCACTCAGGGTATTAAACATCTCCTCCGTGAACTCGCCCGGCATTCTGGCCTTTATTTCCGCGATTTCCTTTACGATAAGCGCTTCCCCGGCGGTTTTGGTTTCCGGCGAGGCGAAATCGTCCAGCCATTCGCGGAATGTGAGAACCGCGTTGAGCTTGCAGAACCGCCCCTCCCTGCCGGAGCGCAGCATTTTCATTATATGGTCGCCCGTCCTGCCGCAGCGGTAGCCCGCAGTGCAGAAAGACGTTATATACCCCATCCCCGCAAGCTCGCGGATAACCTCGTCCAGGCTGCGCGTGTCGCCTAGAATAAACTGCTGTCTGCTGGGCTGCTGGCCGCCGCGCTCGCTGTAGGAGCCTATGCCGATTTTGGTGGAGGCGTCGCGCTGCGTGCAGACCGGGATGACGGAGCGTATAATCTCCGCCCGTTCACGCGCGGTTACAATCATGCCGGCATACGGGATTGAAAGCCGGATTACCGACACCAGCCGCTTGAAATCCGCGTCGGAAACCAGATGCCCCGTCTCCTCAGCATACGGCGTGTTGGCCGCCGCTTCCAGCCGGGGAAAAGAGACGGTGTGCGGCCCTATGCCAAAGCACCGCTCCAGATCCCGAGCGTGGGCGTTTAGGCCCATGACCTCGTATTTCCAGTCGTAAAGCCCGAACAGCGCGCCCACGGCCACATCGTCAATTCCGGCTTCCTGCGCGCGGTGCAGCGCGTAAAGCCGCCAGCGGTAATCGCCTTTGATTGTATCCGCCGGATGCGCGGCGGAATAGGTTGTGCGGTGATAGGTTTCCTGAAACACCTGATAGGTGCCTATGCCCGCGGCCTTGAGCTTTTTCAAATCCTCAACCGTCATCGGCGCGGCATTTACGTTGACGCGGCGGATTTCGCCCGTGCCGCGCCGGGCCGGAACCTTCACGGAATATATGGCCCTTATGGTCTCGGAAATATAATCCGCGCCGGTGGAGGGATGCTCGCCGTAAACCACAATCAGCCGTTTGTGGCCGATTGCGCCGGCAAGCACGGCGGCCTCTTTTTTAACTTCGTCTATGGTCAGGACGCGCCGGTTTATGGCGGAGTTCTCCCGCCGGAAGCCGCAGTAGCGGCAGTTGTTGACGCACAGGTTGCCGCAGTAAAGCGGCGCGAAAGTAACGACGCGATTGTCGTAAACCTTGCGCTTTACTTTTGACGCCGCGTCAAACATCTCGGCCAGCTGGCCGGGGTTTTCAACGGCAAGCAGCGCGGCGGTTTCCTGCGCGGAAAGAGTGTTTATCTCCAGCGACTTGGCCAGAATATCGCGCAGCCTTGCATCGTCGGGCGGGGCGGCTTGGCGCAAAAGCGCCTCCGGCGCGGAATTTTCAATGAAATCCTTCCCGCCGGACAGGTATTTTTCGTATTCCTGCGGCTTTATGTCTAACTGCATTTGGCCAGCGCGCTTTTGACCGTTACGTCTTTTACCGCGCCCAGCTTGCCGGTCAGCGCGCCGATTTCGTCATTCGTGCCGTCAACGATAAGCGTGATGACATGAAGGTCGCGCTGATGGTAAGGCATCCCCATCCGCCCTACGATAATATCGCCGTGCTTGGTGAGGATTTCGTTCACCTTCGGCGCGCTGTGCTTGCGGTCCGCCACCAGAACAGCCACCACTCCCACATGCTTGCCCATAACTCCTCCTTTTCAAAACGAAAACCGGCCCAAAGGGCCGGTTTTGTGTCGGCTACCCTTGGCTTCAGAAAAAATTCCTGACCGCAGGCTGTCAATTTGCCGCCTTTGCGCCCGAAGGGCGCAAAGGCGGGTTAATCAGGCTAATGCGCGCAAACGTGCTCTTTTTTGCACGCGGGTTTTTCCGCTTTGACATCGTCCGGGTGAACGCCGCGCGGCGTGTAATGCGTATGCAGCAGCTCGTGCGACTTGTGGCCCAGCGGCTTTTCCAGAAACTCCGCATACAGCTCTTTGACCGCCGGATTTTCATGCGATTTGCGCATCGGCATGTCCTTATCCTCTGCGTAAATGGCCTGCGCGCGCTTTTTGCGCGTCTCGGCATTGGTGGTGAAAGGCTGTCCGCCGCCGCCGAGGCAGCCGCCGTCGCAGGTCATTATTTCTATGAAGTGGTAGGGCGACTTGCCGTCCCGGATTTGTTCCAGCAGCTTTCTGGCATTGCCCAGGCCATGCGCCACGGCGACCTTCACTTTGAGGCCGTTGAGGTCAACCTCGGCTGATTTTATGCCTTCCATGCCGCGCACGGATTCAAACTCCAGCTTCGTCAGGGTTTTGCCGGTTACCACCTCGTAGACGGTGCGCAGCGCGGCTTCCATGACGCCGCCGGTGGCGCCGAATATCACACCCGCACCGGTGCTGATTCCCAGCGGCTTGTCAAAATCCTCGCCGGGGATGGCCGCGAAGTCTATGCCGGCCTCTTTAACCATGCGCGCGGCCTCTCTGGTGGTCAGCACGTAGTCCACATCCTGGAAGCTGTCGCCGTCCTTGAGGTTGAGTTTCTTTTTCCAGTACTGGAATGCCGAGTTCATCTCCGGCCTGCGGGCTTCGTACTTTTTCGCCGTGCAGGGCATCAGCGAAACCACCACTATATTGCGCGGGTCAACGCCCAGCTTTTCGGCGTAGTAGGTCTTTGCCAGCGCGCCGAACATCTGCTGCGGCGACTTGCAGGTGGACAAATGATCCAGCACGCCGGGGAAGAAATGCTCGGCGAACTTTATCCAGCCCGGGGAGCAGGAGGTTATCATCGGCAGCGTCCCGCCGTTTTTGACGCGGGAGAGCAGCTCGTTGCCTTCCTCCAGTATGGTGAGGTCGGCGGTGAAATCCGTGTCAAAGACCTTGTCAAAGCCCAGCGCGCGCAGCGCGGCGGCCATTTTGCCGGTCCAGGCGGTTCCCGGCTCCAGCCCGAAATCCTCGCCGATTGCGACGCGCACCGCCGGCGCGGTCTGGACGATAACAGTCTTTTTCGGGTCGTCTATGGCTTTCCAGACGTCGGCAACCTCGGATTTTTCCATGATGGCGCCGGTGGGGCAGACAAGCGCGCACTGGCCGCAGTTGGCGCATTCCACGCCGCCCAGGCCCATATCGCCGAAAGTCGTTACCACCGACTCCTCGCCCCGGCCCGCAAGGCCGATGGCGCAGACGCTCTGCTTCTCGGCGCAGACGGCCACGCAGCGGCGGCAGAGAATGCACTTGTCCGGGTCGCGCACCAGAGAGGGCGAGGTGGCGTCCTGCTCATGTTTTTTGGCGGTGCGCTCGTAGCGGGATTCCTTGATGCCTAAATCCGCCGCCAGGAAACGCAGCGAGCAGTAGTCGCTCTTCTGGCATACCAGACAGTCCGCCGGATGGTTGGCAAGCAGCAGTTCCACGTTTGTTTTGCGCGCGGCGCGGACGGCGGGGGTGTTGGTGGAAACCTCCATCCCGTTTGCGGCTTTGGTGATGCAGGCGCGCGCCAGCGTGCGCTGGCCCTTGACCTCCACCACGCAGACGCCGCAGGAGCCTTCGTCGTTTACGTTCTCAAGATAGCACAGCGTCGGCACCTTCACACCGGCGGTTTTGCACGCCTCCAGCAGGGTGGCGCCGTCCGCCGCGCGGCAGTCTTTTCCGTTGATTTTGAGATTGACGGTCATTTCTTGTTTCCTCCGCAGGCGCAGCCGGCGCAAAGGCAGGCTTCCCATTCCCCGGCGAACTTTTTAAGGGACTGGGAGAGTATATTTGCCGCAGTCTGGCCCAGCGGGCAGAACGAGGTCTGCGCCATCACCCTTGCCAGGCTTTCCAGCTTGGTTATATCGTCTTCGGCGGCCTTGCCGTCCCGGATTTTCTCCAGGATGCGCACGATTTGCGCCGTCCCCGCGCGGCAGGGCGTGCAGCGCCCGCAGGATTCATGCTTGAAAAACCGCGCAATGTTGAGTACGGCCTCCACGACGGAGCGCGTCTCGTCCAGCACGATGACCGCGCCGCTGCCGGGGCCGGCTTCAATTTTAGCCAGCGAGTTGAAATCCACCGGCGTGGCAATTTCGCTGTCCGTCAGAAGCGAGCCGGAGACGCCGCCCAGTATGACGGCCTTGAGCTTGCGCCCGCCCTTGACCCCGCCGCCGATTTCGTTGATGATTGCAGACACCGGCGTGCCGAACGGAATTTCCACCACGCCTTTCCAGTTGAGGTCGCCGGCGATGCTGAATATCTTTGTGCCGCGCGCGCCTTCCGCGCCCAGCGCCTTGTGCCAGAGCCCGCCGTTGAGGATTATATGCGGCACAGCGGCCAGCGTTTCCACGTTGTTTACCACCGTCGGCTTCTGCCAGAGGCCTTTCTGCGCCGGATAGGGCGGCTTGCGGCGCGGCTCGCCGCGTTTGCCTTCTATGGATTCTATGAGCGCGGATTCCTCGCCGCAGATGTAGGCGCCCGCGCCGCGCGCGATTTCAATGTCAAAGGCGAAATTGCCGCCCAGCACTTTTTCGCCCAGGAACCCCTTGGCGCGCGCCGCCTCCGCCGCCTTCTCAAGCCGCGAGATGGACAGCGCATACTCCCCGCGGATGTAGATATAGCCCTTTGAGGCGCCTATGGCGTATCCCGCTATTATCATGCCTTCTATGAGTTTGTGCGGGTCGCCTTCCATTATTTCGCGGTCCTTGAAGGTCCCCGGCTCGCCCTCGTCGGCGTTGCAGACTACGTATTTGATGTCGGCTTTTTCCTGCGCCGCGGAGGCCCATTTAGTCGCCGTCGGGAATCCCGCGCCGCCCCTGCCGCGCAGCTCGGAAGTCTTTATTTCCGCGATAACCTCTTCCGGCTTCATGGCCAGCGCCTTTGCCAGCGCGCCGTAGCCGCCGGCGGAGACGTATTCGCCGATATTTTCCGGGTCTATGACGCCGGCATTGCCCAGTATTACGCGCTGCTGCGCGGCGGCCAGCTTTTCGGCATGGCTGCCGGAGGCCGGCATCTTCCAGCTTTTGGAAACCGGTTTTGCCAGCCGCTCAAGCGCGCGGCCTTTGGAGGCCGCCTCTATGATATCGGCAGCGTCCGCCGCGGTTACCGGCGTATACACCACGGCGAGCGGCATCACCAGGACGCAGGCCCCGCCCGCCTCGTAGCCGAGGCTGCCGGTCGCGGACACGGAAATATCTTTATCCAGCCCGCGTTTGGAAATTTCCGCGCGCAGGGCGGCTTCCGCCGCGGCGGCTCCCGCCGCCATGGCGCGCCTGTCATGCGAGACAAGAATTGTGGTTTTCATGGTTATTCCCCCTTTCTCACGCGGCGCAGAATCTCTTTTACGCCGGCGGCGGTAAGGTTGCCGTACTGTTTGTCGTCAATCATCATGGCGGGCGCGGCGGCGCACATGCCCAGGCAGCTGGATTCTTCCAGCGTAAACTCGCCGTCGGCGGTGGTGCCGCCGAGTTCCACGCCCAGTTCCTTTTTCAGGGCGTCCACGATTTTGCAGGCCCCGTCCATATGGCAGGCGAGGTTGCGGCATATCCTTATGACATGCTTCCCGCGCGGCTTGACGGAAAACATAGTGTAAAAGGTGGCCACGCCGTAGACCTGGGACGGCGGCGCGCCGCAGTCCCGCGCGGCGTCGCGCATGGCGTCCGCGCTGAGGCTGGTATGGCTTTTTTTGTCCGCCTGCGCGCGATGCAGTGTTTCCACGACCGAATTTTTCTTCATGCAGTCTCCTTATTGATTCTATACACCAGAGTTTCAAGCTCGCACGACATGTCCATATCCGAAACATGCACACCCGCCGGCAGCTTCAGGCTGACCGGCGCAAAATTGAGTATCGCCCGTATCCCGCTTTTGGCGGCCAGCTCCGCCGCCTGCCGGGCGGAGGTTTCGCCCACGGCCAGAATGGCCACGGTGATGTTTTCGCGCCGGGCCACGGCGGGCAGCTCGCCCGCGGGATAGACCCGTATGCCGTTTATCCGGCGGCCCGCCTTGGCGGGGTCGCTGTCAAAAGCGGCGCGGATGCGGAGGTTGAAATCCCAAAACCCCCTGTAGCCGGTAAGCGCCGCGCCCAGCCTGCCCGCGCCGATTACGGCCACATTCCACACCCTGTCGGTTCCCAGTATGGCGCGTATGGCGGTTGCCAGCTGCTCCACATTGTAGCCCACGCCCGTCTTGCCGAACCTGCCGAAGCAGGAAAAATCCTTGCGCAGCTGCTCCGCCGAAAAATTCATCGCCGCCGCCAGGTCCGCGGAGCTTACCGTCTCCACCCCCTGCCCGCGCAGCCGGACCAGCATTCTCAGGCACAGGCTCATTCTGCGTATGGTGTCCAGCGAAATGGCGGGACGGCGCAGGGTGTTTGTTACGGATTTCACAATTGAATTATACCATAAACCGCGCGATTGTAAAATATGGTATTTTATAGCTGATGAAGAACATGTCCGAGGTGGCGATGCTGGCGTGGAATATCGCCGGAGCAGAGGCTATAAGCGCGAATTTCGAGCTTATAGAGCGCGAGCATTTCTTCATCAGCCTGACCGAAATAAACAAGCTGCTGGCGCACACCGCCGCCAAATTCAATTTCACGCCGGAGCAGACGGCCTCCGCCGCGGCGGAGTTCGCGCGGCTGGAATCGGCTTTCAAAAAGCTGAACCTTGATATGGTGACGCTGCGCCGCGCGGTGCGCCAGAAACTGGGCGAGGGGACCTATTTCCTGCGCCGCGGCGACATACACCGCAGCGCCGACAGCCGCAAAGTTTTTGACCGCGCCAAAGACCTCTGCCGCCCCGGAAAAACCACCGGCGTCGCCATCATGCGCGCGCTGATGGAAAATCCGGGGCCCATAATAACGCAAGCGCTGGAGAAAAACGGTTCCTCCCCCGGCGCGGTGCTAAAGGAGATGGAGGAGCTTTCCGCCCCGCCGGAAATAAGACTGGCCGCGCAGCCAAAGAAGCAGCCCGACCCCCGCCCTCCGGCGGACATGGGCGCGCTGCTCAAATACGGGCGCGACCTGTCCGCGCTGGCGGGCAAGGCGCAGATTTTTCAGTGCGCGGGCCGCCTAAAGGAAATGGAGCGGCTGCTTGCGGTTCTGTGGATAGGCCCCAAGAAAATACCCGTGCTTATCGGCCCGCAGGGAGTTGGCAAAACGGCCATGGCGGAAACCCTGGCCGTGCGGATATTTGAGGGCAAGGCGCCTGGCCATCTGGCCGGCAAAACCTCCGTGGAGATAGACACACCCGCGCTGCTGCGCGCGTCGCCGGAAAATAATTTGCAGGCCAAGCTGGGGGACATAGCCGCGGCTGCCGGCGCCGCGGCGCAGGAAATTATGCTTTACATCCCAAGCGCGCCTCAGCTGCTGGACGCGGAAAAAGGCGCCTGCGCCGCCAGGGGCGGGCCGCAGGAACTGCGCGCACTGCTGCTGTCGGGCGCGGTCAGGGTCATATTATCCGCCGACGAGGCTGGCTTCGCCAGAATGGCCGCCGATGCGGAACTGGGCCCACGCCTTGAAAAAGTGCCCGTGGCCGAAACCGGCTCCCAGGAAACTCTGGAAATCCTGCGCGCCTGGAAAGCCAGGCTGGAAAAGACGCACGGGGTCAGGATAAACGACAAGGCGCTGCCCGTGGTACTCAGCCTGGGAGAGGCGTTCCGCTCTCCCGGCGCGCAGCCCCGCAAGGCCATAAAAATTCTTGAACGCGCGTGCGAGCGCGCCGCGTCCGCCGCCAAGGACCCCAAAGGCGTGGCGGCGGTCCAGTACGCCGAGCTGGCGCGCAAATACGGCGTCACCGTCTCCGGCGAAATAGACGAGTTGCGCGTGGCCGGCGCCGTGGCCGAGGCCGCCGGCATTCCCGCCGGGCAGGTGGCCGAAAAGCTGGACAATGCGGTGCAGTCCAGGCTTGCCAATCTGGAACGGATAGTCAAGGAAGGCTCGGTGGGCCAGGCGGAGGCGGCGGACATTCTGGTCAAACGGCTGACCGCGCTTGTCTCCGGCACGATTACGCGGCCCTCGGTGCCTTTCATATTCCTGTTTCTGGGGCCGGAAGGCGCCGGCAAGGACGAGCTGGCCCGGCAGGCCGCCGCTGGCATGTTCGGCTCGGAAAGCGAATTTGTTTCCTACGACATGTCCCAGTACAGCCGCGAGGAGGGGGTTAAAAAGCTCTTCGGCAACCAGTACTCCGCCGGAATACTGGTGGATTTCCTTTCGCGCAAGCCTCTCAGCGTGGTGCTCTTTGAAAACGTGGACAAGACCCCGCCCATATTTTTTGAGGAATTCTGCCGTTTCGTCCGGCGCAACGACATAACCGGCGACAACGGCAAGCGGATAGACATAAGCCTGCCGCTGTTCATACTGTCCTCCTCGCTTTTCTCGCAGGCGCAGCTGGACCAGAAAAAACTGCCTGACGCCGCCGAACGCGAGGTGGCCAAACGTTTCCGCGGCCAGTTGCCGCGCAGCTTTCAGGAAATCATAACCGAAATAATAGTGTTCAAGCCGCTGACAGAACAGATAGCCGCCCGCATACTGCTGGGCTGGATTGAGCAGGCGCGCGCCATGGTGCGCGAACGCTGCGGCGCGGACATGCGCATCGGCCGGGACGTGGAACGACTGCTGATGGAAAAAGGCTTTTCCAAATCCTTCGGGCTGCGCCACCTGCGCGTGGCCTACGACGAGTATTTCTTTTCCGCGGTGCAGACCGCGCTCAACAGCCGCGAGATGTTCTGCAGCCCGCTGTGGAACATGACTGTGGCGGATGGGCGGGTAACAGCCTCGCCCAGACAGCAGGACAAGCCGCCGTATTCCACAAATCCCACCGGCTAGGGCCGCCCATGAACACGCCCCCGGAACCCCGCGGCGGCCAGCCGCAGGTCATAGAAGCCGAAATAGTCTCCGGCCCGCAGGATGGCGGCAACGTCAAGGCAAGGCCGCCGAGGCCGGCGCCGTTGCGCGCGCTGGGCTGGATTCTGGGAACGGCGGGCGCGGTGGCGGGCGCGGTTCTCTCGTTGATGTTTGCCGGCGTGTTCATAGTAGCGGCGCTGGCGCTGCTTGTTGTCGCCCTGGCGGTTTTCGCTGTATGGCGGCTGTTCGGCGGCAAATACTTCATCCGCATCCGCAGATAGGCCTTTGGGCCCTGTATAAATCTCCGCATCCCGTTAAACTGTTATAGTCGCAGGCAGAACACGGTTATGAATCCCGCCTGGCGATAAGGACGCTAAAATGACGCGAAAGCTACTGTACGCCATTGCGGTTGCGGCCATATGCGGCGCAGCCGTGCACGCGGCATCGGAAACTCCCCAAAACACGGCCCCCGCGCCGTCCGCACAGCAGGAAAACGAGAGCCCGGATGCAACCGCCCCCGCGGAAACGCAGGGCAACGGCCCCATGGATGCTATGGAGCTCGCTTCCAACCCAGAAGACGAGGCCTCGCTGAACGCCGGAGAGGACAATGAATTCTCCGAAGCGGCGGCGCGCCCTAAAAAAGACCCCTGCCGCGCCTACGGCCAGTATTATGCCGGCATAAACCCCAAAAACGGCAAGATTCTCTGCTGCCACAAGGGAGAACACATAAAGCCCGGCACCCTCATGTGCGTGGGAGGACACCATGGCGGAGGGGGCGGCGGTGGAATTGCCCCCCCCGGCAACTGCTACAGCCAGCCGTGCCCTGCCGGTTACTACTGTAATGGCCAGCATTGTATTTCCACCGGCGGCCAGTGGCACAAAGGCTGCTACACGGATACGGACTGCCGGCCGGGATATCGCTGTGATTCCAGCAGCGGGAATTGCTACCAGGAAAGGTCCGCCGCGCAGCAGGACCGGGGCGGGAACAGAGGAGGGTGTGATTGCAATTCATATACCGGCACATCACCGGGCAATTGCTTCTCCCATTATGGTTGCGCGTGGAATTATGAGAGCCACGGCTGTTCCGGCACCTGTGATTAAAAATCAAGGCGGCGGGCGGCGCATTGCGCGCCGCCCGCCGCCGGACCCAGTTGTTTGGCGACAAGTGAGGATAAAATGACACGGAAACTGTTATCCGCAATTGCGGTTGCGGCCATATGCGGCGCAGCCGTGCACGCGACATCGGAAACTCCCCAAAACACGGCCCCCGCGCCGTCCGCACAGCAGGAAAACGAGGTCCCTGATGCAAACGCCCCCGCGGAAACGCAGGGCAACGGCCCCATGGATGCTATGGAGCTCGCTTCCAACCCAGAAGACGAGGCCTCGCTGAACGCCGGAGAGGACAATGAATTCTCCGAGGCGGCAGCGCGTCCTAAAAAGGACCCCTGCCGCGCCTACGGCAAGTATTACGCCGGCAGAAACCCCAGAAACGGAAACATTCTCTGCTGCAACAAAGGCGAATTCATCGCCCCCGGCACCACCATGTGCGCGCGCTGGTCTCACGGCGGCGGCCACCATGGCGGGGGAGGAGGAGGCGGAGGCCATCATCCCCCTGGCGGAGGGATATGCAGCGCATATGGCGCATCCGCAACCCTTTGCAACGCCCACGGATGCTATTGGGACGACCGCAGCCGCAGTTGCTCCGGCACACCCAATTAACCTGAATGTTTCAGTTGGCTGCAAGAACCGGCTGCGGGCGGCGCACAATGCGCGCCGCTTCTGCTCCATTTTCCTTACTATAGACTTGTCCCCCAATAGCATTTACGGCATAAATTTCGGTTTTTGGCCCGCAGCTTCGCGGTGTTCGGCTTGCACACGCCCGTCGGTAGTGTGCGCGCCTCACACCGCTGCGCTGCGGGCCAAAACCCTGTATTTCTGCCATAAAGCCTATTGGGGGACAAGTCTTATGAAGGTGGCCACGTCGTCGACGCAGGCGCCGGAGCCGAAGCCCGCGTCGTAGCCCAGCTCCACCGCCAGCTTGTTGCTTATCCGGGGGCCGCCGGCTATGACTAGACTTGCTCCCGAATAAGGTTTATGAGGCAAAAAGACAGGATTTTGGCCTGCAACGCAGCGGACAGAGGCGAGCACACTCCGGCGGGGTGTGTAAGCCGATGGCCGCGAAGTTGCAGGCCAAAAGCCGTGATTTTTGCCCAAAAAATTATTCGGGAGCAAGTCTACTATGAATTTGTCGCGCAAATGCCCGGCTTCCAGCAGCTCTATCAGATTGGTCAGGTTCCGCACATGCACTTCCTTCTGCGTAACCACCTGCGACACAAGCAGCGCAAAGATGCCGGGGATATAGGCATTGCTTCAACAGTATATATCATGTATACTATTAACAGGAAGACATGGCATGGAATATTTGATTGAGATGTATCAGACGCCCGGCGGGAATTATCCTGCGGCGGATTTCCTGAAAGAGTTACCGGTAAAGGTCCGGGCCAAAGCGGCGACATGGATAAACCTTTTGCAGAAGGAAGGTCCGAATCTTAAGCGGCCTTATGCGGACAGCCTTCAGGGAAGCATACGGGAATTGCGGGTTTCATTCGGAAGACTTGAGATGCGGATACTTTATTTCATTCACGACCGGCATATTGTCCTGACGCATGGCTTTTTGAAAAAAACAGCGCAAACTCCGCCCTGCGAAGTTGAAAGGGCGCAACGCTATATGGCCGGCTGGCTCCGGCAAGCGAGGCGGTTATGAAAGCTAAAAAACTTCTGTTCAATGACTGGCTCAAGGCGGAGATGAAAGACCCTGAGTTCAAGAAGGCGTATGAGGAAGAAGACATCAGAACTCGGCTTGCCTATCTAATCGCCGAAAGACGGCAAAAAAAGCATATAAGCCAGGCCGAGCTTGCGCGCAGAATACACACCAAGCAGCAGGTGATATCGGATATAGAAACGCTCAAACATCCGAATATCACGCTAAACACTTTGCAAAAAATCGCCCGCGCGCTGGACACGCAGCTTCGCATTTCGCTGATGTGACAGTGGATTGTTAAGTCTTTCGCTATCGTCCATTTATGCAGCCGGTTTTAAA
This sequence comes from Elusimicrobiales bacterium, assembly GCA_041651175.1. NCBI lineage: Bacteria > Pseudomonadati > Elusimicrobiota > Elusimicrobia > Elusimicrobiales > Elusimicrobiales bacterium. The sequence goes on from JBAZJT010000004.1 coordinate 88,726, forward strand.
ATATCCCAATTGCTTTCATGCTTTTTAAAATCTTTCATGAAGTTTCCCTGCTCAGATGATATTTTGAGAGAATACCACCCTTTCTTGACCCATGATTCTGTTTGCAATTTATCATCCAAAAGATCGACAGCATCTTGGTAATCCAGCAAAAAAATTCTTTGACTGCCTCCTATTGTCCATATATACACAAGCAATAAATTTTCAATTCTCTCCCACTCCTTTTTAACTACAAATCGTTTTTCGGATGCGGTATTAATTCTAACAGGTCTTTCCCAAGAGTGTTGTTGGGAAACGATATAACCACTAACGCTGTTTCCATGAAGTGATTTTTTGAAACTAAATCCATGCTGTACCAATTCACGTTCAAAATAATCCATTCCCGTTTCCCTTATGGTCCCTTTATTCATCATGTATCCCTTGTCTTCCGAACTAATTTGGTTTTCTATGGCAACACTAATAAAGCTTGCCATATTTGGATATTTACCAGATTCAACCATGGAATTTATCTCCTTAAATTGACGCGGTGTAATCTCTGTGTATAGTTTCATAGCAACGTCCTCCTTGTTACAGCATACACCATTTTTTAAGATTAGTCAATACCTTTTGCAATAATAGTATCTCATTTCACACTATTAGCACATTGATTGTCAGCGACACTAAACACTGCGCCACAAGCTTATTCGCTCAACGCCGTATGCTTTCCTCCATCTTTTTTACTATGAAGGTGGCCACGTCGTCGGCGTAGGCGCCGGAGCCGAAACCCGCGTCGTAGCCCAACTCAACCGCCAGCTTGTTGCTTATCCGGGGGCCGCCGGCTATGACTATGAATTTGTCGCGCAAATGCCCGGCTTCCAGCAGTTCTATCAGATTGGCCAGGTTCCGCACATGCACTTCCTTCTGCGTAACCACCTGCGACACAAGCAGCGCGTCGGCGTTGACCTGGAGGGCGAACTCTATCAGCTTTTCGTTGGGGACCTGCGCGCCCATGTTGTGCGCCTCTATCATGGGGTAGCGCTCCAGCCCGAAATGATGGTTGAAGCCTTTCATGTTCATGATGGCGTCTATGCCCACGGTGTGCGCGTCCGTGCCGGTGCAGGCGCCCACCACCACCACATGCCTTTTGAATTTTTCTCGGATAAAAGCGTTGACCTCGTCCATGCTCAGGCGGTCCTCGCCCACGGCATCGGTGTAGTCAACCCTGTCGTAATCAATGGCGGCGTCGGTTCTGCCGTAAGCCACAAAAAACGTGAATTCATCCGAAAGCGGGGCGGCCTCCACAATCTGGCATTCCCTGAAACCGAGTTTCAGCACATACAGCCGCGCGGCCTCTTTTGCCTTGCCGGAGCATTTCACCGGCAGGGTGAAGGAAAGCTGGACCGAGCCGTCGTTAAGAGTATCGCCGTAAGCCTTGACCATCATAAGCCAAGCTCCTTTTTAAGATAGTCTTCAAACGGATTCCAGTAATCGGGGCCTTTTTCAACCACGCCGTCAAAGCCCTTGCCGCCGTTTTTGGGGCGTTTTATGTCGGCGAACATCCCTTTTTCTATCGCGCCGAAAAGGCCGGTTTCCGCGGTCTGCTCCAGGAAATCAACGGTTTCATCCAGCACCTGCGCCGCGCGCTTTGCGATTATGCCGCCGCGCTTGAACTCTATTTCCCCGGCCAGGCCGTCCATCGCGTTCATCACATACAGCGCGTTGGTGACAGCGAGGTAGCGGTCCTGCAGAAACGGCGTGTGTATCGCCTCGGTCAGCATTCCCAGCAGATGAATGCTCTGCCCCGTCGCCTTTGAGACGAAGTTAAACATCGCGTTCATCGCGTATCCCTTGAACACGTCGCCTGTCATAAACTTGGTGGGCGGCATGTATTTTAGCGGATGTTCAGGGAACACCTCGCGCGCCAGGCGGGCCTGCGCCAGCTCGTAGAGGAAGCCGTTTTTGAGCGAAGGGTCTATTTCAAAGGCATGGCCAAGCCCCATAAAGCGCTTTTCCATCCCGGCATTGAGCGCGAAACGCTCGTTTATAAGCTGCGAGGCCAGCACGGTATGCGCCTTTTCCACGGCGTCGGAGGTGGTGAGGTAATTGTCCTCGCCGGTGTTGATGATTATCTCGGCGCGGGCGTTTATCATGCGCGAGAAATTCTGGTCCACGAAGGTGCGGTACATGTTGATGTCGCGGAACAGGATTCCGTACATGGAGTCGTTTAGCATCATGTCCAGCCGTTCTATCGCCCCCATGGCGGCGATTTCCGGCATGCACAGCCCGGAGGCGTAATTGACCAGCCGGATATAGCGGCCCGCCTGCGGCTCCACCTCGTCCAGCGCGGCGCGCATGATTTTGAAATTCTCCTGCGTGGCGTAGGTGCCGCCGAAGCCTTCCGTCGTCGCGCCGAAGGGGACGTAGTCCAGCAGGCTCTGCGCCGTGGTGCGTATTACGGCTATTACATCCGCCCCCTGCAAAACGGCGGCCCGGGCCTGTTTTACATCCTCATGGATATTGCCGGTGGCCACGATTACATACAACAGCGGCGACTTCGCGTTTTTCCTGTAGCGGTTCAGCCGCCCGTTGCGGCGGGCGACGTGGGCGGATACTTTCCTGTCAAACTGCGCGGCCAGCCCGGAGGCCGCTTTTTTTATCGCTGAAAAATCCGCCAGCGGCAGTTTTGAGATGTCCAGCCCGCCGGCGATATCGGCGTTAAGCTCCTGCGGCGTCTTGCCGGTTTTGAGCAGCGCGCTTATATACCAGCGGGAAACTCCGCCGGACAATTTGTCCCTTAGCGAATCCACGGCGATATTGGGAACCGGAACGCCGCCGGAACTGACCATGTCCGCGCCCATCAGGCGCAAAGTGGCGCGCTCCACCGTTGTGGTGGTATGCCCGGCTATGAATTTCTGCACCGGCGCGGCTATTTGCGCGGCCAGCCTGCGCGCTTTGGCTATCTTTGCCGCCGAAATTCCCAGCTTGCTTTTCATTTTCCCTCCAGAACAAATTTTGCCCGCGAAATTATGCCGCCGTCAAATCCCAGCAGCCGCGCCACTTCCAGCGCATCGCAGTTGGCGGCTTTTCCCGAATCCGGCGCAAGCTCGTAGCGCATGAACCTGTTTATCTGCCTGAGCCGCCCGCGCAAATCGCCCGCCGCGCCGCCGTGGCCGGAAAAAGCCGCGCCGTCAAAGCCTTTCATCCGGTAATACGCCGCCGGCGCGCGCAGCCCGGAAAAATGCGTGGAGACAAAGGCGTAAACCCCCTGCTTTGCGCAAAACGCCGATATTATGGCCGACAAAAGCGCCCCGCCCTCGCGCGAGTTGGTGGCGCGGGCAAACTCGTCCATCAATATGAAGCAGCCCCTGTCCGCATCCTTCCACGCCGACATGAAGCCGTGCAACTCCAGCCCGAAGCTGCTCAGGCCGGCAACCTCCCCGCCCCCGCCGCCGGCAAAATGCGCCGCCGCAAAAACCGGCGCGGAGTATTTCTCCGCCGGGACGAAAAACCCGTGCTGGAGGCAAAGCTGGCAAAACCCCAGCGTTTTAAGCGCGACGGTTTTCCCGCCCATATTGGAGCCGGAAATCACGGCCACCCGCCCCGAAAAACCGCAGGACAACGGGCTGTAACGCAACTTCTCCGCCGCAAGGCGCGCCTCAAGCGGGGGCAGCCTGCCTTTTTTTATGACGATTGCCGCGCCGGGTTTGAGAATAACCGGCCTTGTCAGGCCATGCGCCGCCGCCAGCCGGGCTTTTGCAAGCAGAATATCCGCGCGCTCCACGGCGGCGGCGCAGCGGCGCATTTCCGGCAAATGGCGCGCGGCCCCGCGCGCAAGGGCGGAAAGAATTTTCGCCTCCTCCCGCTTTTCCGCGCGCGCAAAACCGTCCCGCTTCGCGCATAATTCCAGATATTGCGCGCCGAAGACCGGCCTGACAACCACATGGGACGAATCATGCGGCTCTATGAAAAAATCGGGATTGCCGAAGAGTTTCGCGGCGGAGGACTCCTCAATAACTATAAATTCCCGCGCGGAAAAATCCAGTGAATGCTCCCGCTTCAGGCGGGCCAGCGTCCGCCCGCGCAGCCGCGCGATTTCCGCGGACACCGCCGCGATTTCCCGCCGGACCGAGACCAGCTCCGGCGAAAACGAATCGTCTATATGGAAATTCTCGCCCCCTTCGCCGCGCGAGAGGGTTTTCAGCAGCCCCTCCAGCCGCCAGTCCGCGCCAAGCGCGGCGGCAAGCGGTTTGGGCAGCAGCGCAAAAGCCGCTTTTGCGTTGAGCAGGAATTTTTTCAGGCAGAACAACGCCGCGCAGTCCGGCGGCGCGTTTTCGTCTATAAAAGGGATTCTGGCGAGGTGGAATTCCAGCTTGTCGGCGCGGACGGGGAATTTGGCGGCGAAAGAAATAAAGGCTTCGGTCAGGCCGAACTCGCCTTCCAGTTCTTTCGGCGAGGAATAAAACAGCAGCCTGTCCTTGGCGGCGCGGCCATAGGGCGTCCGCGGCAGGAAACGCCCGAGCAGCCAGTCAAACTCCGCGAATGTCTTCATAGGGGTTGAAAACCAGTTTTTCAGGCGGAAAATCCTTCAGCATCTCCGCAAACCGCCCGCGCGAAATATCATACAAATTAGCGACGGCGAAAATAAGCCCGAACCTGCGCCGGAAATATATTTTCCGCCCCCGCGCGAAAGCGCGCCACTGCGGGAGATTCAGGAAGACTTTAGTGCAATCCTCCAGAACAATCCTCTTTTCCTTTTGCGGAACAGCCTGCGCCCTCTGCGGCGTCAGCGCGCCTTCAATAAAAAGCCCGCGCATCCCCGCGCGGAGTTCCGACAGCTCCCGCAGCAGCGCCAGCGCGTCGGCTACCGCCTGCGCGCGCAGCCGCTCCACCTTCGCCACATAGACAAATCCCGCCCCGTCCGCCGCCGAAAGCTGGGTAAGCCGGTTTGCCGCGCCATCCACCAGCACGGTCTGCGCGCCGAAACCGCCGCGCAGCGATGCGATAATTTCCGCCAGCCGGGCATTGGAGGCCGGGCCGGAAAGCTCCATAAACCCGCCGCGCAGTATGCGGACAACGGCCATTTTCCCCAATGCCGTGGCCGCCGGGAAAACCTCCAGCACCTCGCAGCCCGCATCCGCCGCGGCAAGGGAGGACTGGGAAGTGGCTATTATCTCTCCGGGAAAAACCGCCACGCGCGGCTTGCGCCCGCCGAAAGCCATATCCTCGCTTTCGCCGTCCAGCCCGGAGGAAAGAAAAGCCAGCCGGGTCCTGCCGCGCAATTTATTCAGAGCGTAATTGAAAAAACAGGTTTTGCCCGCGTTTTTTTCCGAACCGGCGATGAAAACCGTTTTGCCAAGCAATGCTTTCATGTCCGCGCTATGGAAAGAACGGCGGGCAGATTTTCAAACCGCAGCAGCCGCACCGCCTCCATCCCCAGTTCGGGAAAATCAATCACGCGCGACTCGGTTATAAACCGCCGCGCCGTAACCGCCGCCGCGCCGCCCATCGCCGAAAAATAAACCCCGCCGGCGCGCTTTATGGCGGCACGGGCCTGCGGGCCTCTTGCGCCCTTGCCTATGGTTACAAGCCCCGCCCCGGCGGAAAGCAGAACCGGCATATAGTCGTCCATGCGGGAGGAGGTGGTGGGCCCGAAAGAGCCGCAAGCCAGCCCGCGCGGCGTCCTGCACGGGCCGGCATAGTATATCGGATAACGCAGGTAGTCCGGCTTTTTGCCGGATTGCAGCAGCGCGGCGAATCCGGCATGGGCCAGGTCGCGCGCGGCTATGGCATGGCCGCTTAAAAAAACCCGCGTCCCCGCCGGAACCCCGTCCAGAGAGCGGAGCAATTCCCTTGCGGGCAAATCCAGATTCAATTTCAGGCGGGAAAATTTTTCAATCAATTCCGTCCTGCCGGGCGGGAGTTGCGCCCGCCGCTCCAGCCAGATGCCGCGGCGGTTTATTTTCGCAAGAACCATGCGCGGCGCGCAGCAGGAAACCGCCATCGCTATAAAAAGCGAAGCGCCATGCCGGGACATTCGGACCGCCCGTACCGAATGCGCCTGATATTTTCCGCCGAACTGCGCGCCGGCGCCGGTTTTTTCCGCGGCGGCAAGCAGCCGTTTTTCCAGCGCGGCGTCGCGGAACATGGCGCACGGCTTGTGCGGCAGGAAATCCAGCAGGCCCGACGCGGCCAGCGAGGCGGTTTTGACGCACAGCTCCGGCGAGGTTCCGCCCGCGGCAAAACCAAGCGAATACGGCGGGCAGGCCTGCGCGCCCAGCGCGGCTATGCGCGAGGCCAGAAATTCCTCCAGCCGCCCGCCAGACAGGAAATAGCCGGGTTTTGCATGAAACTCCGTCCGGTTGGAGGAGCCGCCGCCTTTTATTATGAAGGCAAGCAGGTATTCCGCGCCCGGAACGGCCAGTATTTCGGCCTCAACCGGCATATTGTCGCCGCTGTTTTTTTCGCCGCGCGGGCCCGGCAGCATCTGGGAAAAGCGGAAATCGCCTTCAATATAGGCGTCCCGCGCGCCCAGCGCGAGATATTGCGCGTCGTCGGCGCCGGTAATCACGCGCTCGCCTTTCAATGCGCGGATTATTACGGTGCCGGTGTCCTGGCACAGGGGCAGCCTGCCTTCCGCGGCGACGGCGGCGTTTTCCAGCAGCATGGCGGCGGCGAATTTATCGCCGGAAGAAGCGCGCCGGTCCGCGCTGATATGCGAAAGCTCCCGCAAATAGCCGCGCGGCAGGAAAAACTGCGCCTGAGCTACCGCCGCTTTTGCAAGCGCGCGCAAACTCCGCGCGGAAACGCGCACGGAGCCGCCATCAACGCGGACATCGCCGGCTTTTGCGAACTCCGCGGATTTCACGGCTTTGGCCAGGACGGACAAGTCCGGCAGATAAAGTTTTTTCACAAATCCATCGTTATTCCGACGGGGCAATGGTCGGAGCCCTGCGCGTCCGCCAGTATGAAGGCGTCCTTTAACTTTGGCAGCGAAGGCTTGTCTATCAGGAAATAATCCAGCCGCCAGCCGGAGTTGCGCTCCCGCGCGCGGGTTTTCATGTCCCACCAGGTGTAATGTCCGCCGTCTTTGTTGAAAACGCGGAAGGTGTCGGCAAAACCGGCGGCGAAAAATTTATCCAGCCATTGCCGCTCCTGCGGCAGGAAGCCGGAGACGGCTTCATTCTCTTTTGGCCGGGCAAGATCCAGCTCGGTATGCGCCGTGTTCACATCGCCGCAAACGATGACGGTTTTGCCGGAGGCCAGCAGCCCGCCCGCATGTTCAAGGAATTTCGCGTAAAAACGCAGCTTGAAATCCAGCCGCTCCGGCCCGGAGCCGCCGTTGGGAAAATAGAAATTCAGGAAATGGAAGCGCGGATACTCAAGGGCCGTCATGCGCCCCTCGCCGTCAAATTCCGGCTCGCCAAATCCGTATCTGACAGACAGCGGCTCCTCCCGCGCAAAAACCGCCGTGCCGCTGTAGCCGGGCCTTTCGGCGGCGTTCCAGTACGCAAACCAGCCCGGCGGGGCCGCTATTTCCGGCGGCAATTGTTCCCGGCGCGCCTTTGTCTCCTGAAGCGCGCAAATTGCAGCGTCCTGCAACAGAAGCCAGTCCAGCGCGCCCTTTTTAGCGGCGGCGCGCGCGCCGTTTACGTTCCAGGAGAGGAATTTCAGCACCGCTTGCCCTCCACCAGTTCCGAGATAGAGACGGCGCAGCCATGCTCGGTGCGGTACCAGTGGGAGGAGCGTTTATAGCTGAATACGCTGGCCGCGAAAATCGGTATTCCCAGGAACAGATAGAACCAGGGCATGACGATGTAGGTCGCGTAATCCCGCCAGCCGGAACGCTCGCGGTAGAGCGCGTAGGCGGGCCAGAGGTAAACGGGAATCCAGTTCATCAGCTTGACCGAAAACCTCGCGCCCGACGGATGGTCAAAAATCCAGTACAGGAGGTTGAAGGCGTCGCGGTAAATATATATCAGCGCCGCCGCGCTGCCGACGAGAAGCAGCCGGTAGCACATGGAAAACCGGCTAAACGACTCCAGCGCGCGCAAATCGCCGTGCATCAGGAAGCGGCGGAATGTGCCCCAGATATGCTTGTTGGCGGCGTAAAGCGCGCCCTTTGTCCAGCGCAGGCTGCGCAGCACCATCTGGCGCATGGTAACGGGGGATTCGTCAAACACCACCGCCTGCGGCGCGTAATAAATCGGCACGCCGTGGCGGATAAGGCGGGCCTGCAATTCTATGTCCTCTGTCAGCGCGCGGGGGTCCCAGGGGAAACGGCGCACGATATCCGCCGAAAAGCACATCCCCTTGCCGTGCAACGTGGCCGACAGTCCCAGCCGGTATTTAGGCAGCTGCCCGTAGTAAATCTGCATGACCTTGCCGACATGGCAGATGCGCGAGAGGAAATTGAAATCCGGGTTTTTGGAACGTTCCATCCCCTGCATGGCCTGATGCCCGGCGTTGAGGTGGTCGCTCATCGCGCGCAGGAAACCGGGATGGGCCAGCGAATCGGCGTCAAAATAGCAGAACGCGTCGTACTTGCCGGTTTCAAGCAGGCTGCGGTCCAGCGCCAGCAGCGCGCGGGCCTTGCCGCGCGGCGAGTCGCCGTCGTTGAGGAACACATTCGCGCCGCGCGATTTGGCTATCTCCGCGGTGCGGTCGGTGCAATGGTCGGCCACCACCCAGACGTCGAAGAGCTCGCGCGGATAGTCCAGCTTGAACAGGCTCTCAACCGCGTGGCCGATGACCTCCTCCTCGTTATAAGCGGGCAGCACCACGGCAAAACGGTTGAGCCTGCCGCCCGGCGCGGGAAGCGGCACCCGCTTTTTAAGCCCCCAGAAACTCATCACGAAATACGAGGTCCAGACCGTGAAAAGATACATCTGCACGGTGTTGGAGAAAATGACCAGCGCGTCGCGCGCCGCCGGATGATAGAAAAACGAGGGTATAATGCCGTTCATAGCGGAATCTCAACCCGGACGGCCATGCCGCCGGCGGAATTTTCGGCGCGGATGGAGCCGCCGTGCGCCTTCACGGCCAGCAGGCAGTAGCGCCGGTTAAGCCCCGCGCCGCGCCGCAGCCGGCGCAGCGCGGAGGGAGGATGCTTGGCGAAATAGCTTTTCAGCAGCGCAGGCGGGCAGCGCGGCCCGCTGTCGCTTACGCAAAACACGGCGCGGCCCCCGTTTGCAAAAGCCGACAGCCTGACACCCGCGCAGTTCGGGGAATATCTGGCGGCGTCAAGCAGCAAATTAACGATAACGTTGCGCAGCATGTCCGGGTCCGCGCATATTTCATGGGGAAGCCGGGGAGAAATTTCTATTTCCGCCCGCGCTCTGGAAGAACCGCAAAGCGGGGCAGCCTCGCCCGCAGCCCGCTCCAGAAGCGGGCGCAGCTCAACCGCGCGCCGCTCCGGCGCGAGGCGCCCGTCCTCCAGCGCGCAGGCCCGCTGCGCGCAATCTACCAGCCGCTGCACGAGCAGCGCGCTTGAATAAGCCATGCCCAGCATCCCGCCCAAATCCGGCGGCAGGCCCGGCCTGGACTGGGAAGAGGTTACAGCCAGTATGACCGAAGCCAGCGGGTTCTTGATATCGTGCATCAGCGCGTCCATGACGGCGGAGGAGAGCCGGTTTTTTCGCATCATTTGGATATAGCCACGGAGTCTATGACCTTGTTTTCGCGGTTGTAAACCGTGAATTTGAAACCGGAGCCGTTAATTTCCCCGACGCCGAAATGGTATTCGGACGCGAACTTGTCGGACCAGGGGTTTTCGCTGCATTTTATGTAAAGCGGGCTGCCGCCGCCGCCCAGGGTGATATATATGACCCCGTATTCCTGAGAAACGGCTCCGGCTTTGAGCGGCTGGGTGCGCTCGTAATCGTGGTCGTGGCCCTGAAACACAATGTCCACGCCGTATTTTTCAAACAGCGGGGCCAGCGCGGCTGTCAGCGCCTTGCCGGAGCCGTGCCCCCCGCTGGAATAAAGCGGCACATGCAGGAACACAAATTTCCACATGGCGGCGCTTTTGGCAAGCGTCTGCTCCAGCCAGAGATACTGCGGGCTGCCTCTGGCGGCGGAGGGGGCGTATTTCACCACGGGATAATTGGTGTCAAGGCAGACAAAAAGCGCGTTTGCGCTTGAAAAAGAATAATAATGCGGCGAGCCGGGGCTTTGCGGCATCCGGTGATACCGCGCGTAGTTGGCGGAGAAAAAATTGCGCGCGGCCTTTGCCGCAACCTTGGGCGGGGCGTATTCATGATTTCCCGGAGAGATGAAAAACGGGGCCTTGCGCATGACGGAGGCAAATGGCCGGAAGAATTTATCGTCCGCGGTGGAATCCAGGCCGTTATCAGTCAGGTCGCCGGTGTGTATGACGAAATCGGGATTGTATTTTTCCAGCCGGGCGGCTATTTCGTCCTGCGCCCCCTCGCCGGTGCCGGAATCGCCCAACGCGGCGAAGGAAAGCATTCTCTGGTCCGGCGGGCGCAGCGTGCGGAAAGAGCCGGTGGACGCCGCCACCGCGCCATCGCTCTCCGGGACATAAACCTTGTAACACAACTGCCCGCCCGGCACAAGGCCGTAGAGCGAAACCTCATGTTCCATGCCTTCGGGGGAGATTGCCAGGAACTGCCCGCATTCCGGCGGCGGGCCGTAATTCAGCCAGGCCACGGTGGATATGTCCGTGCGCCAGCGCACCTGCGCGGAGTTGACCGACACATCCTCCACATACGGCCCGCGGGAAAGCGACGCGGCCCCCGCCGGAGCGGCCGCAGTCAGCAGAATGATAAACGCAGGGAACATAAGGCGCGTCAGGGATACGCGCCGTAAGAGGATGAGTCGGGAGCGTTTTCCTGCTCCTCGCCCTGCTCCTGCCCGCCGGACGCAGCGGCGTCCTTTCCGCCGGGTGACGCGGGGACCTCTTTGACGGGGGCACAGTTCTGGACCGGGCAGGGCTGGGGATTCAAATAACCGTCGTAAATCATCTTGTCCAGCCTTTCCCGCTGCAGCGGAGTCAGGAACTCCCGCACTGCGGCGGCTATGGCGAATTTATGCTGAAAAATGCGGAAATTGACGTCTCCCAGAACATAGCGCAATTTGCGCGCACGGCGCTTGCGCGCCTGGTATTCGTCCTGGGCGCGCTCTATCACCGTATCCGCTTCGTCGGAGAGCGCATCCTCTATCCGTTTGCGTTGATTGCGGCTGAAATGCAGCGGCGCATACAGCTCCGCCGCCAGCGAAGCGCCCACACGCTCATGCGTGGGCAGGGAAATTTCCTCCACCGGAAAAAGCTTGGCTTTGCCGGAAGGCTGTTCCCCCGCCCCCAGAGCGGACGAGGCCGCCGCAAAAAGCAACATGAAAACCAGACTCGCTGTCATATGCGCAATCTCCATCCTGCTGTCTATTATGATACAAAGTTTGGCGGCAGGCAGCCGACTCATTTTCCGGCAATTGCGCGGCGGAATTTCCCGCTTTTTCCGCCGCCCCGAGCTCAGCGCGGGGAGAGCAGAAAGATTTTCGCCTGCGCCATATCCCGCCGGTAGGCTTCCGATTTCAGCATTTCATCATGGAACATGACGCCGAATTTTTTGCCGGCGGAGATGTCGGAGGGATAATGAACGCCTATCACCACCCTGTCAAAAGCAATGCCGTCTGCCGCAGCGATGAACTCGTCCCGCCGTTTCGGGACCAGGTCCGCCAGCGCCTCGGCAAAAACTCTGGAGATGGCGGCATGTGTGCTGGGATACGAATACCCGCCGCCCCCGGGCCGCCCGTCCGCGGCGCGCGGGTCCGGGCAGGGATTTTGGTTGTCAGGTCTGGGGCGGCGGTAGCGGTTTTTCATCATTCGGGCGGCTGTTCCGATATCCGAATCCACGCGGCTGAAAAAATCCCGAACCTCCGGGGGGAGCGGCTGCGGGAAGGGGCTGTTTTCCCCCCACAAATGAGCGAATGTGATATAGAAGGTCCGGTTGGCGCGCAGGCAGTCCGCATCCGTGCGCTTTTTGCGCCACTGCTCCAGAACGGCGTCGTCTGCGCGCTGCTCTTCGGAATCCACAGACGGAGGCGGCGGAAAGGCTGCCTGCGTAAACCGCTCCGCCGGCACATAGTATGCGGCTGCGGCCCCATCGCGCGGGCCGCCGGCGCAAATTCCGGCGCACTGGGCCGCCGCCAGAATCAGCGCCGCCGGCAGCAGGCGCAATCTCCCCGATAACCCGGAAATTGCAGTTGGTTGCGAGAACCGGGACGAAAAAGGGCGAAGCAGATTCGGCACAAAAAAGTGCGGGCAGGCCCGCAGGCCTGTAAACCCGGAAATCGCAGTTGGATTGCGGAATTCGCCGGCGGCTGGCGGGACATTCCTGTGCAGAATTTTCCTTACATACCCGGCGGGTATGCTCGTCAAATTCTGCGTCGGACTGTCCGCGCCAGCCACCGCCTCGGTTCTCGCAACCAACTGCGATTTCAGGGTAAACGCTTTTTTGTGCCGGAGATGCGAAGCCATTTTTCGTCGAATTCCGCTACTCACCTGCGATTTCAGGGTTTAACCTCCAGCCGGAACTCGTCCGAATGGGCCGAAAATTCCGGCGCGTACATGGACTGGATTTCCGCCGGGCCTATGGTGTAGACGCCGGGCGTGGCGGGACGCATGGAGTATTTCAGCGTGTATTCGCCCTGCGGCAGCCACTGAATGAAAAAGTCCGTCATGGAATCTCGCGGCTCCTCGTAGCGGGACAGCAGGTCCCATTTCCAGCCGCTGGAGAGGCCCTCGTTTTCAAAACCCGCGCCGCGCATATCGCGCGCATGGACATATTCAAACTGGCTGCGGGCGGTTATCACCAGATGAACTTCTATAAGGTCGCCCGCATTGACTTTCGCGCCCGGCAGCAGCCTGCGCAGTGTATAGCCGCCGCCGTCTTTTACCCGCGCAAAGAACCGGCGCGATATGTTTAGCATTCCCAGCGGCGAGGAGGCAACCGGCCCCTCCGGAGTATACACGGCGTTAAGCCAGCAATAGGCCGTGCCGGGGCCGGTTTTGGCCACGCGGGCGTCCGCGCCGGAACGCGCGCCCGCTCCCGCCAGCGCATAGCGCAGCGGTTTGGCAAGCCAGTCATAGGGGCCGATTTTTTCCGTCACATCGGTTCCGGCCCAGTTGACGCTGAAGGTTTCCGCTTTTTCCAGCGCGCCGCGCTTTTTTAACAGGTCTGTCAGCGCGAACACCGCCGCCGCCGCGGCCTTGGGCGATTTCCATTCATTGTTTTTGCGGTTCAGCAGCAGCCAGCGGGCAAGGCCATTGATGTCGGGCGAATCGGGCCGCAGCGCAAGCAGCGCGCGCAGCATGAATGCGTGTTTTTCCGTGGTGTCGTTGTACCAGAGCCAGGAATTTTTCTCCTGCGCCCAGTGCGTGCCGTATTCGTCGCGGATTGCGCCGTCCATCGCGGCGGAAAGGTACCGGTCCGCCAGTTCGCTGTTGCCCAGCCGTAGCCAGGCATAGGCCAGCCGCGCCTTGCCGTAGGCGGTGAGCATATCGGAGAATTCGCCGGCGAAACCGGCCCATTTCCGGGCCAGGGCGAACCCCTTTTCGTAATCCGGCCACTGCTCAGGGAAGGAACTCATCACATAGGCGGCATACACCGCCAGCGCAAGGTCCGGCGGCTTTGTATCGTCGCCAAGCAGCCGCGGAGCAGCGCCGGCGACGTAGCGCGCCGCTCTGGCGGTTATTTCGCGCGGGGCGTCCACACCGTGCGCCTCCGCCTGCGCAAAGCCGTCCAGCACGTAGAGCGTCATGTACAAATCCGCCTGGCCGCCGGGGAACCAGGGGAATCCCCCGTCCTCCAGCTGGTACTGCGCCAGCTTGTCCAGGGCGCGCTTGCGCTCGTCCTCCACCAGCGCGGGGTTTAGCAGGTCAACCGCGTTTGCACTGGCGGGGCGTCCGCGCGCAACCTCGGCCCAGGGCGTTTCCTCCAGGCTTATGCGCCTTGCGGGATTGTCGGTTTCCCAGGGCGGGGTTATGGAGCTTCTGGACGGGATTTTTGCCGCGGACGCGGCCAGATTCAGGTATGAGCCGTACAAGGCATTCACCACCGCCAGCGGCACATACCGGTCCACAAGCTGTTCCACGCAGTCGTAATCGCGCTTTTCCAGCGCGGGCAGGCTGTTTAGCAGCGTAAGCGCAAGCTGCGGCTCTATCTGCAATTGGGCGTATTCCGCGCCGGAGGAATTGGCCAGTTCCGGCAGCTCAAGCCGCGCGGAGGCGTCGCCTTCCAGCACCGCAAAAGCCGACGCCGCCTGCCGCGGGCGCGACGGCAGCACCGGCAGCTCGTTTTCCTGGGCGTCTGCAAGCCCGCCCGCCCGGGCCGAGGCCGCGACCTTGTATATCCGCGGGCCCTGCGGCGCCTGCACTTCCCACTCCAGCGAGACTGTGCCCAGCGGCTCCAGCGCGAATTTCTTCGGCGCGGCGTCAAGCGAAAACGCCTCGCCCGCCTCCGCGCCGCCTTCCGCCGTAATGGACAGCGCGGCCTCTCCCGCCAGCGGGTTATTCCCGCCGTTGCTGACGACGGTTTTTATAACGCTTCTGTCCCCCTCGCGCAGGAATCTGGGCAGTTCCGCGCGCGCCATCAGCGGCTTTACGGTGGCGGTGTTGAAGGAGACGTTCCCCGTCTTGACGTCGCGCGTCATAACATAAGCCGAGGCCTTCCAGCTTGTAAGCCGCTCCGGCACGGTGAAAGCGAAATCCGCCGCGCCGGAAAGCACCTTAAGCTGCGGGTTGTAATACGCCGTCTCGGAAAAATCGCGCCGGACAGGGGCCGCTAACCTGCGCGGACGGGAGGGCAAAGACTCGCTTTTCGCGGTCATTACCGCCGTGCCCGCTCCGGCGAAGGACTCCAGCATGACCGCAGACGCGGCCTGCGGCGCGGCGGCTAAATTCACGGCGGCGGCATCCATTGACTTGACCGCGCCGCCGGCGCTCATCGTCCTGAACACCCTCCCGCCCCAGGCGCGGGTCATAAAGGGCCGGACAGCCTCGCGCGCGAAACGGGCCGCCGCCTGGAAAAGCGCCGTAAGCGGGCCGCTTTCAACCGGCATGTCCCAGCCGCGAAACTCAAGCAGCGAATTGCTGAACCCGGACTGGGAATCGCGCGGCGGATAGAGCATGGCGGGCCACGGCTGCGCGTCCCGCCCGTAGTATTCCAGCGAGCGGTCGTAAACTTTCACCAGCGCCTCGCCGGAGACGGGACGCCCTGTCCCGTCCGACGCGCGCAGCTTCCACTCCGCCTTCTGGCCGGGGGAAAAGGAATCCTCATGCTGCACCGTTACGGACAGCTCCCTGTCCGCGCGGGGGACCTCCGCCCTGGCCGACGCGGAATAAAACCGGAAATCCGAGGCGCCGAACCAGCCCAGCGCAAATCCGCCGGCATGTTCCGCGCCGATTTTTATATCCACCACGCCCGCGCCCGCCGGCGCGTTAAAGCGCGAAAGCAGGTTCCGCCCCGCCCGCACCTCCACGAATTTGGGGCCTTTGAGGCTGCCGCAGCCGACAAGCGCGCGCGCCGTGTCCCCCGGCTTGTAGGAGGAATGCTCAAACACCGCCGCCGGCGGCAGTTCCGCCGGGGCCGCGCCGGAATCGTCCACAAAAACCAGCACCGCGCTGTCTGCGGCGGCGCCGCCCCAGCGGTCCGGCGCGGACAGGGTGAGCCGGTACACCCCCTTCGGCAGCGGCGCAAACGCGATTTGCGACGGCGCGCCCGTGCTGAAAACCACTTTCCCGGAGGCCGCCTCCGCCCCGTCTTTTACGGAGCGGTATATTTCCTCAAGCGAAGGAGAACGCTGCCCGCCGTAAAACGGCGCCATGGCCGGTTCCGCGCCGCGGAAGCCGCCGGGTTCCGGGCCGGCGGAAGTCCGCTCATAATCCGCTGGCGGGGGGCCGAGTCTGTATATTTTGTAGGAGCCTTCGCCGGAAAGCGGCTCCCCGTTCACATTGGTCATGCCGGCGGAAAACCCGGCGGCGGCCCCGGCAAAGAAAAATCCGGCGTCCGGCTCCGCCCGCACCACGGCGGACTGCGCGGCGGCGCGATAGGTCCGCGAGTCGGCTATGGTGCGCCCGCCGGCGTCGCGCGCAAGGACCTCAACGTCAAAGTAGCAGGGAGCGTCGTCTTCGCCGGAGGCGGGCGACGGCGTGAAATCAAAAAAGAACCTGCCGTCCGGCCCCGTGCGCGTTTCGCCGGAGGCGGCCTCCTCCGGCGCGGCGGCCTGCCAGCCGCGCCACGGGAAAACATATCCCGCGCGGCGGACCGTGTACTTCACCGAAGCCCCGGGCACGGGCGAGCCGAAATAGTACCGCACGCCGCCTTCCACCCTGGCCGGACTGCCGTACCTGAAGGAAGCCGCGGCGGAGGCCAGCTTAACCTCAAATTCGGGACGCTTGTATTCCTCAACCGAAAATTCCGCCTGGCCGGAAAATTCGCGCCCGTACTCGCTTACCGAAGCCGACACCCTGTACTGCCCCAGCAGCTTGCCCGCCGGCACGGTAAACGCGCCCGCCGCGCTGCCCATGTCGTTTACGGACAGCTCCTTATGGTAAAAATTCTGCCAGCCCGCGTCCGAGACGGATATTTTCACCCGCGCGCCGCCGCCGTATACCCGCCAGCCGCCCTTGCGGCGGGAGAGAACCGTAACCTTGAACTTGACTTCCTGCCCGGGGCGGTAGACGGGGCGGTCGGTCTCGGCGAAGACGCCAAGCGGCTCCGGGGAGGAGCAGTCCGCGTACAAACCGCCCTGCCACCAGCCGTAAGAGCCGTTGGCGTAAAGCAGCGGGTCTATGAAAGCGCCGCAGCCCCCGTCCGCGCCCGGCATGATGCCGGCGGCATAAGAGGCGGCGCCGTCCTGCCCGGTGAAAAGCCCGCCGGTCGCGGGAACCGAGTTTGCCTCCGCGCGGTAGCTTATCCGCGCGCCGGGGACAGGCTTGCCGGTAACTGCGTCAAGCGCGTAGAGGCGGAACAGCTCCGCGCTTATCCTGCGGCGGGGCTGCTGCGGGTCAAACAGAAAATCCTCCGGGTCGCCCTTGAGGCCGCCGCTGCCCGCCAGGAAAACGGAGGTTATATTGGCTATCGCCGCCGACATGGGCGCGCGGCCCTTTTCGAATTTCGCGTCGCCGCAGGCGGCGGTTACATATATCCCCGCCCCCAGCGCGGGCGACGAGGAGAGGAAATTTTTGTATCCGTGCGGCGCGGGGTAGGACACCGCGTCCGACCATTGCGCGTCCGGCCTGCGTCCGAGGAAATGGTCAACCGCCTGCGGCGTCAGGAAACGCAGCGTCTCCGCGCCGCCCTGTCCGATACCCTGGCCGGAAACGGAGGAAAGCTCCTGCGGTGTGGTCTTCCAGGCGCGGAAATGCACCTTCTCCAGGTTGCGCGCGGAAACCTCCGCGAAACGCCCGCCGGGCGGCGCGCTCCGCGCGGAAAATTCCAGCCGGGGCAGCCGTATCTCCGCCGACAGGCGGGCGCAGTTTTTTCCGTAATACGAATCCGGCGCGGCGGACTGCGCTTTTTTGCAAATCTCCACCGCGTCGCCGTATCTGCCGGCATCGTTGAGCAGAGAGGCGGCCTCGAAAGCGGCGCGCGCGCCCGCCGCCCCCGGCAGGGCGGACCATTTCTGCAGAACTTTCAGCGCGGCGGCCCCGTACTCCTTCTGGTTTGCGGACACCAGCCAGCCGTATTTCACCGGCAGCAGCAGCCGGTCCATTTTCCAGTTGTCGCAGGCGGGCTGCCTGCCGGCGCAGGGCGCGCCGGCGCCCTCGTATACGGCGGCGGCCTTAAGCGCGGCGGGGGCGGAGCCGTCGTAATCGTGTTTGTACTGCTCCGCCGACAATGCCCAGACATCGGGTTTTGGCCCGGCAGCCGGAGCGCCCTCCAGCAGAAAAGACGTCCAGCGCGAGACGGCGAAATCCCACAGCGAGGGCATGTCGCCCAGCTCCGCGTTTTTGATGTTTATGAAATACCCCTCGTCTTTGAGCGGGGCGGCGGCCAGCTTGTCGCGCAGCGGCCACAGCGCGTCGTAGGCCGCGTCTATGCGCGCGCGCCACTGCGCGGCGGTGCGGTGGGTGATGTCGGCGGACTGCTCCTGCGCGTCCTCCGGCAGGCCGTAGCCGTAATGCGCCAGATAGGCGCGCCCGGCCTCGGCCTCCAGCAGCAGGAATCTCGCCTGCCACAGCGGCGCGGAGGGGCGCGGCATGGCCTCCAGCCGGCGGACGGCCTCGCCGCAGCGGTCCAGCAGGATTTCGCAGTAAACGGCGCGGTAGGCGGCCTTCAGCCCGTCTTCGGACGAGGGGGAGGCGGCTTTTCCGTAGGAGGAAATCGCCTCGTTGTAAAGCCCGCGCCCAAACAGCGAGTCCGCGCCGTCAAGCGCGCCCGCGGCGGCGCAGGCGGCAAAAGCGGACAGGAACAACCCGGACACGCCCGTGATTTGCAATTTCATGCAGCCTCCGGCAAAGCCGCGCCCGGCGGGCGCGGCGGTTTCAGGTGAAAGTTTCCAGATACGCGCAAAGGCCGCAGGATTTCGCGTCCGCGACGGCGCGGTCGTACTCGGCGACGGCGCGGGGCTTGCGGCCCAGCAGGTACAGGCATTGCGCGGCGGAAAGCCGGCTTAAAATCTCGCCCCGCTTCTCGTCGGAGCCGGAGAAAAGCGCCCGCGCCTTCATAAACTCCGCCAGCGCGGATTTCACCGCGCCGCGCTTTAGCAGTATGTTTCCGATTCCCCAGCGCACAAAGCCCAGGTCCGGCCTGTCGCCTATGCCGGAATACAGCCTGTCCGCCTTCCGGTACAGCCGCAGCGCGGCGGAGAGATCGCCTTTCTGGCGCAGCGCGTTGGCCAGGCCGCAGCTTGCATAGGCTTTGCCAAAAGCATCGTCGGAGCCGCGGAAAATTTTCTCCGCCATGCGGTAGTATTTTTCGGAAGAGGCCACGTCGCCGGCCACCCGGCACACCCCGCCCAGCCCGAACCACGCGTATCCCAGCGCGGCCCTGTCGCCCGCCGAGTATTTGGCGGACAGCCCAAACTGCGCGATTGAGCGCCCGAAATCCCCCTCCAGCCGGTAAATGCCGCCCCGCGCCCAGCAGACATAGCCCATGGCGGAATAATCTTTTTCCGCCGCAAAACGGGAAAACAGCGCGTCCAGCAGTTTCATGGCGGGCCTGAGTTCGCCTCTGGCGCGCAGGGCCAGCGCAAGCTCCAGTTCGCACTGGGTTTGAAGCTGCGCGTCGCCGCGCGCGGCTTTGGCGGCGGCGCGGCAAGCGGCAATCGCGCGAACGGCAAGCCCGGATGCGCGCAGGCATTTGGCAAGCCCCAGCAGACAGGCGGCGTTTTGGCCGCCGCGGGCCAGCTTCCGCGCGCTTTCGTACTGCGCCGCCGCCGGGCCGAAGCGGCCCAGCATTCTGGCCGCCTCCGCTTTCAGATACCGCGCCTCAAAACCGCCCTGCCCGTCCAGCAGCTTCAGCGCGGGAGAGGGTTTGTCCGCGTCAAGAAGCCGTTTCGCTTTTTCCGTTTTTGTCATAAAGGGGGCACCCGCCGCAGCGCGGCTTTTTCCTGCAATAATTCTTTCCCAGAGCCACCAGCAGCGCGTGGAATTCGTTGTAAACCCGCGCGCTGCGCGGCAGGCTTGCCTCCAGAAATTCCTGCGCCCGCGCATATCCCGCGTCCGGGCCGAACCAGCCCAGCCTGCCGCCCGTGCGCAGCGTGTACGCGTCAACCACGAAAACTTTTTTTTCGCCGGCGTAGAGCAGAATGGAATCCGCCGTTTCCGGCCCTATGCCCCACAGCGACAGCAGCTCCTCCCGCAACGCGGCGGCCGCGCCGCCGCCAAGCCAGGCGGCCATGTCCGAGCCGGGCTTTGCCGCCAGATGGCGGCAGAACAGGCGCAGCTTTTTCTCCTTCTGGGCGAAATAACCGGAAGGGCGGATAAGCGCGCGCAGCCGCGCGGGCGGGGTTTTCAGCAGCCGCCCCGGCGTCCTGACGCCGGCGCGGTTGAGGTTTTCAAGGGCGCGCTCCGCATTGGCCCACGCGGTGTTCTGTGTCAGTATCGCGCCCAATGCCATTTCAAAGCGGGCCGCGCCGCCGCCGGCGGAATAATCCCCCGGATGATAGCCGGGGCGCGCCGCGCCCTTTTCCGTAACCGGCCACCAGCCCTGCGGCCCGAAAAAATCCAGCAGCCTGCGGTACACGGCGCGCGGCGCGCCGGAACAAATCATTTCGGCAGAAAACGCAGCGCCTCGTCCAGAATGGCGTCCAGGTCGTAGGGCTTGGCCACGAAATGGTCCGCGCCCGCCTCTCTGGCGCGGTCCACCTGCTCCGGCCTGGTCAGCGTTGACATGATTACAATCGGGATTTTCCAGGTGGCATTGTCGGTCTTGAGCGTTTTGCACACGTCGTAGCCGCTTATCTTGGGCAGCATCAGGTCCAGCAGCACCAGCGCGGGCTTTTCGCGGCGGGCCAGCTCTATGGCGGCGACGCCGTCGCGCGCCAGAATCACTTCCAGCCCTTTCAGTTCAAGAACGCCGCAGAGCGCGGTAGCAAGCTCCTTGCTGTCTTCCACCACCAGAACCTTGTGTTTGGGTTTGTCAGCCGTCATGTCCGGCCTCCTTGAACGCCGCCGCAAGCTCCAGATAGGCGGTGTTCGCCCTGCGCAACTGCGCAAGCTCCTCCGGCGAAAGCTGGCGCATTATCTTTGCCGGCACGCCCATGACAAGGCTGCGCGGCGGGATTTTCTTTCCGGGATTTACCACCGCGCCTGCGGCCACGAGGCAATCCTCGCCAATCTCGCTTTCCATCACCACGGCTTTCATGCCGATAAGGCAGCGGTCGCCCACCTTCGCGCCGTGGACCACGGCGCCGTGGCCTATGGTAACGTCCCTGCCGATTATGCAGGGCGCGTTTTCGTTGACATGGATTACGCAGCAGTCCTGAACGTTGCTGTTTTCGCCTATGGAAACTGCCGCGACATCGCCGCGGATTACGGCCATGGGCCACACGGAAACGTTGGCGGCAATATCCACATCGCCTATGACGACGCTGGTCTGGTGCAGGTATGCGCTTGCGGCAACGCGCGGCGAGGCGCTTTTGAATTTCTGTATCATCAGGCCTCCGTTTCCATGGCGATGCGGCGCTCCTGCTCGCGCTCCTCGGCCAGGTCCAGCGGCTCGGAAAGTTTAAGCCCCCAGTAGATGAACACGCTCAGCAGCGCGGGAACCGCGTAATAGGCCAGCCGGAATATCAGGCAGGCCACAAGCGCGGCGTCCCAGGGAACGCCGAATTTGGCGTAGGCGGCGGTCATGGTAAGCTCCATCGCGCCCAGCCCGCCGGGGAGCACCGGAATCAGTGTCATCACCTGCCCCATGGCAAAGCCGCTTATAAGCGGGCCAAGGGCTATATGCTCATGCACCGCCAGGAAGCCCATGTACACTGCGATTATGGTGAAAACCCAGTCCCCGCACACAAGCAGCACCAGCCCCGCCAGCCGCGGCCCGCAACCCTTGATGGTGCAGATGCCATGCTCCAGCTGGTCTTCGAACCGGGCGAAACTCTCATGCGGCACCTGCCCGCCGGAGAACCAGTAAATCACATGGTTGAGGCCGCGGAACATCATCCGTATCCACCGGGAGCGGAAACCCTGGTCAAAAAACGCCTTGAAAAACGCGGAGCACAGCAGCGCGAGAAACGCCGCCCCCAGCCCCGCCTGAAGCGCGTCCAGCCGGCTGGTGCCGGGGCTGAACACTATCCACAGCGCGCCCTCCAGCACTATAAGCGCCAGCGCGGAATAGAGTATCACGCTTATGATGACGCTGCTGGTTACCGCGGCGGCAAAAGGCACGTTGCGTTTTTTGAGCAGATGGGCGCGCAGCGCGAACCCGCTCATCCCCATGGAGGAGACGAAATAATTCACCGTGGTGGCCACCACCGCTATGCAGGAAGCCTCCGCCACGGTTACCTTGTGGCCCAGCAGCCGCAGCGCCTCGCGCAGCGAAAGGCCCATGCACACGTATGCCGACAGCGCCGCCAGCACCGCGCCGAACAGATACCCGTATCTCACATGGGCGATGACGCGCGTCAGCCCGTCATAGCTGCTGCCCACCAGCAATGCCAGCAGGCACAGCGACAGTATCACCCCGCCGGAGATAACCAGAGTCTTCTTACTTGGCATGGCAACGCCATTATATAAATATTACGCCTGTCACGGATGAGCCCGCGCCCGGTTCCCGCGGCTGGCGGCAGGGGGCGCGTCTTTTCATCCGCAGCGGACGAACGAGGAGTGTATGTCGTAGGCGGCTTCGTGCTGCGCCATTATTCTGGCAAGCGAAAAATCGTTTTCCGCGCGGCGGCGGGCGCGGATTGTCTGCGCCCGCCGCCGAGCTCCGGTTGCGTTTAGAAGGGGTTGACGCGGCAAGTCATGCTGTCGCCGTAAGTGATGGTATCCGCGCGAACCTGTATGGATGCCGGCGCGGAGGTGTTCCCGTCAAAAAGCGTCGCAGGCAGGCCTATTACAAATTCGGTGCTGTGTTTCTTTTCCGACCGGAAAACAAGCGCTTTCTGCGAACTCGTTCTGGTGCAGGGATAGAGTCCCATCTCCCGCATTTCGCCGGACCTGGGATTGCGCTCAAACAGTTTGAGCATTCCGGAATCGCGGTTGATGACGCCGGCCACGGAATAGGTTTCGCCGTCGCATATTAATTGCACGCGATTGGCCGGAGCCGCATCCTCGGCGCGGGCCGCGCACGCAAAAACCGCCAGAACCGCCGCTATTGCCAGTTTTTTCATATCATGTTCTCCTTTGCGCCAGTAATTCAATCCTTCTATATTTTCCCAATAAACCGCGCCGCACGCATGAGCCAAAAGTCCCAGACCAACAACTGGCGAAACATTCCAGCGCAAAATCTTCATATGGGGAAAAGTCCGGATAATCTGTGAAAATCTGTGCTCACTCTGCGGATGAAACGCCGTTAAATTATAGAGAAGACGACCGCTTGCCGCGGAGAAGTTTTATCCCCGGATTTGCGGGATTTTCCCTTCGCAAAATAATTCGCGTCATCCGCAGCGGACGAACGAGGAGTGTATGTCGTAGGCGGCTTCGTACTGCGCCATCATTCTGGCAAGCGAAAAATCGTTTTCCGCGCGGCGGCGGGCGGCGGCGCCCATGGCCTGCCGGAACTCCGCCCCGGCGGCAAGCTGGGCCAGCGCGTCGGCCAGCGCGCCGGTATCTGCGGGGGGGACAAGTTTCGCGGTCTCGCCGTCCGCGGCGATTTCGCGGACGCCGTCCACCGCGCTGGCGACCGAGGGCAGCCCCATGCTCATCGCCTCCATCAGCGCGTTGGGCGTGCCCTCCCACAGCGAGGGCAGCGCGAATATATCCGCGGCGCACAGCCAGGGGCGCAAATCCTCCTGCTCGCCGGGCAGGACGTCGCCGCGCAGGCCGCGCGCGCGGGCGCGGGCCTCAAGCTGGGCGCGCAGCGGCCCCTCGCCCAGAATTACCAGGCGCAGCTTCAGGATGGCGGCGGCGTCTATAAGGTAGCGGTGGCCCTTCTGCTCGTCCAGCCGGCCCGCCGCGACCACCAGAACGTCCTGCGGTCCCAGCCCCAGTTCGGCCCGCTTGGCGTCGCGCAGCGCCTTGTGAAAACGCCATTTTACCGTGTCCACCCCGTTGCGGATTACGGCGGCGCGCGCCGGATCATACCCCAGGCTGCCCACCAGGAAATCCCGGCTGGCGGAGGATTCGCAGACGGTAAACTCGTCTTTTGTCCTTGTAAGCGCGTCCAGCCACAGCAGCGGCAGAGCGCGGGTGCGGTAATTTACGCGCGGAGAAGTCAGCAGCGCCGCGCCGCCGCGCCGGGCCAGCCGGCAGAACTGTATCGCGCGGTAGAGGAGGGCGTGTATCACGTCCGGCTTGTGCCGGGCTATTATGCGCGAGAGCTTCATAACATCAAACGGCGCGGGCGCATAGCCGGAGCCCAGCGTCTCCACCGGAACGCCGGCATTCTCAATATCGGCGGCCAGATGGCCCCGGTGCTTTAGCGACACCGCGCACACCGGCTCGTATTTGGCGCGATTGAGGCCGGAGACTATTTTGAGCAGCGTATTCTCCGCCCCGCCGCGCGAGGTGGAAGTGATGACATAAAGTATGCGCATATCAACGTTTGAAATCCGCGCTCAATGCGGCGCGGCGGGGGCGGAAAGCATTTTCTCCCGCAATTGCGCGCTTGCGGCCTGCGGCTCCAGATTTTTGCTGACGCTGACCATCACGGTTTTGGCGCGCGTGGTGACTCTGCCGTGCTGGTTGCGGATGATGTATTCAAACTCCGTCTTTATCTCGCTCATGGCGGTTACTTTGGTTTCTATCTCCAGCTCGTCGCCGTAGAAGGCGGGGTATTTGTAGTCCACCTCCTGCCGGTAGACGACAAACATCAGCCCCTCGTCCATCAGCTTTTTGACCGACAGGCCGCGCGCCTCCATGTACTCCGTGCGCGCCTCCTCCAGGAACTTGAGATAGTTGCCGTAATAGACAACACCGCCGCAATCCGTGTCGTGGTAATATATCCGTTTTTTCATTCGCCTATTATTTTGACAAGCACGCGCTTGTCGCGCCGCCCGTCAAACTCCCCGTAGAATATGCGTTCCCAGGGGCCGAAATCCAGCCGGCCTTTGGTGATTGCGACCACAACCTCCCTGCCCAGCAGCGTCCGTTTGAGATGCGCGTCGCCGTTATCCTCGCCGGTGAGGTTGTGGCGGTAGCGGTCAACGCCGTAAGGGGCCAGTTTCTCGGTCCAGTCCAGAAAATCCTGATGCAGCCCGCTTTCATTGTCGTTTATAAAAACGCTGGAGGTGATGTGCATGGAATTGACCAGGCACAGCCCCTCCCGGACGCCGCTTTTTTCCACGGCCTCCTCCACCCGGTCTGTGATATTGATTATCTCATACCGCTTGCCGGTGTGAATTACAAGGTATTCGGTGAGTGATTTCATGACACCCGCTCCAGAACGCGGACCGCGCATTTGCAGAGTTTTGCGAAATCCGCGCCGTAATTTTCCTGCCCCGGCTTCCAGCCGTAATGCATGGGAACCGCGATTTTCGGATTGATGAGCGCAGCCGCCTGCGCGGCCTCCCCGGCATCCATGGTATAAGTTCCGCCCACGGGAAGCAGGGCTATGTCCGTCCGGCAGGCGGACATTTCCGGGATTTTGTCGGTGTCGCCGGCGTGATAGAGACGCTCGCCGTCTATTTCCGCGATAAAGCCGGTGTGGCCCAGGCTCCCGGCGTGATTGGGTATTTTCAGGTTGTATGCCGCCACCGCTTCAAAGGCGATTCCGGCGGCGGTATTTTTTTCGCCCGGCTTTACCGCAAGGATTTGCCGCCCCAGCTTCGCCGCGACGGCGGCATTGCCCGCGATGACGGTGGAATCTTTCGTTATCAGCGCGACATCTTCCGGCGAGCAGTGGTCGTAATGCTCGTGAGTTATGAAAATAACGCCGGCCTTGTCCGCGCCGGGCTTGAGCCGGAACGGGTCGAAATAAACGGTCAGCCCCCCCTCCGTTTTCACGCGGAACGCGGAATGGCCCAGCCACTCAAGCCTGTCAATCAGCATATGCGCCGGACCTTGTAGCCGGCGGCTTTAAGCTCGGCCTCCACGAAGTCGCGCCTGTCGCCCTGAAGCTCCAGCACGCCGTGCTTGACCGTCCCACCGGAGCCCAGCCGTTTCTTGAATTTCTTCAGCAGTTCTTCCTTGCCTTCGGGGTGCATTTGCAGCCGCTCTATAAGCGTAAGCCCGCTGCCCTTGTGCCCCGCGCGGAAGGAAACGCGCACCGGCTCCGCCTGTTTGGGCCCCGGGCATTTGCAGGGCGATTTGCCGCAGGAGGGGCAGGGCGGTTTCCACCCCGGCTCGTTGGAATAGACCACGTTCCCGTCGCAACTCATAAATCCATTTTAGATAACCTTGCGCGCAAAAAAAAGCCCGCCGTCAGGCGGGCTTTTCTGCCGGCGGGAAACTTACTGCGCGCCGTACCCGTTAAACTTCATTTTCTTTCCGTGGCGGCTGCCGGTATGATGCAGGTTGTAAATCTGGCCGTCGCCGCGAACGACATACATATTATTGCCCATCACGGTGGAGGTGAAGGTGGTTACCGCCCAGGACACGTTCACATTCATGGATGCCACAGGCTCATCCGCGGAACCGGCGTTGACTATGCCTTCCTTGGGTATCTGGCAGACTATATCCATCTTGTGTCCCCAGGAGGCGTAGCCGTCCACCATAACCGTAACGCCCTTGAGGTACTGCCCTTTCCCCATAAACTTCATGCCGGGCACGCCCACTATGGTGTATGTGGCGTCCACCACGGTAAAACCCAGCCAGGTGACATTCATGTAATAGGACTTGGCCACCGGCGGCTGCGCGTCGGTAAGCTGGTCCCATTCCGTCGCGGCGGCGGGGATGGCGTTGGCGTACTGATTCGTGGCCGCAACGACGCCCTTGTTTGTCACCACCACCTTGAATATCTGGGTGCCGGTGTTTATTATCTGGTTCACCGCGTCGGCGATATCGCCTACGGACGTTTTTCCGTCCGGCAGTCCGGGCATGTCCTCCCCCTGCCGAACCTGGGGCGGCACCTCGCGCACGCGCACTGACACCGCGTCCTCCGGGCTGGTGGCCATGGCCTTCTCATACAACTCCGGCGAAGAGCGCCTGAGTTGCTCCAGAAAAGGCTTCATATCGTCCGAAGGGCCGGCAAATCTAAGCCCGGAGGGTCCGGCAGGAATGAAAGCCTGCGCCGCCGCGCCCGCGGCGAAAACTGCGGAAACTGCCGCTGCCAACATCGCTTTTTTCATGTTTGCCTCTCCATGCCGCCCATCGTTATCCACGCGCCCCGCCGCAGGCGAACCTGCGGACGGGACTTTATAACAGGCGTCAGGTAAATGCTATCACGGCGCGGCAGGCGCGCGACAGGGCCAAAAGGCCCACACTCTCCGGTAATTTTACCGGCGGCGCGCATAAATGTTATAAAGGAAGAATATGGCCTTTGTCATCGCCTGGATTGCCATCGGGTCCGTTGCGGCGGCGGCGCTTATCGTTGCCGCAGCCTATTTATACAGCAAGCGCATGCTGCGCCCGCCCCATCACCGCGCGCCGGTTGCCGTATTCCCGGACCAGTTCCGCCTGCCGCACCAGAACACTGTTTTCACCTCGGAAGACGGGATAACCCTGCGCGGCTGGTTCATCCCGGCGGACAATTCGCCCAAAACCATAATTCTGCTGCACGGCTGGGGCAACAACAGGGGCGACGCGCTGGCCGCCACGCATTTCCTGCACGAGGCCGGCTTCAACCTGCTTTATTTTGATTTCCGCTGCTGCGGCGAAAGCGGGGGGGCGGTATCCACCGTGGGCTATCTGGAAACGCGCGATATGGAAGCCGCCCTGGAGTATCTTAAAACGCGCAAGCCGGAATGCGCGCAGGCCGTAGGCGTCTACGGCATGTCCATGGGCGCGGCGGTGGCGGTATACGCCGCCGCCCGGCACGACATCATAAAATGCGTCGCCCTGGAGGCGGCTTTTGATTCTTACGAGAAAGCGGCGGGCCGATATGCCTGGACACATCTCAGGATTCCCTATTATCCGTTCGTGCCGCCCGCGCTTATGTTTGCGCGCATGAAGCTGGGAACGGACCCGGAAAAATTCAGCCCGCAATACCACATACGGGCCGTCAGCCCCAGACCGGTGCTTTTCATACACGGCAGCCACGACGCGCTTGTGCCGCTCAAAGACGCCAAGGCGCTTTTTGAAAAGGCCGGCCAGCCCAAGGAATTCTGGACCGTTGCCGGCGCAAGCCACGCCAAATGCGCCGAGACCGGCGGCGCGGAATACCGCAAGCGCCTGACGGACTTTTTCACAGCCAATCTGAAGGGTTAACCCGGACCATTGCGCCGCGCGGCAGGCCATGATACAATAGATTTGCGCGGGCGAGAGTCCGCACATATATCAAAATCCCGCACGCAGCGGTTCAACGCCGTCCGGCGGAGTTTGCGCGTGATTGGCAGCCGGGGCGGGATTAATCCGGTAAACCGAGGAGAAACTGATGGCAAAGGCAATGATGTCGTTGTGCGCCGCCGCGCTGTGTCTGTCTGCTGCGGCGGTTTCGGCCCAGGATTTTGATTTCCGCTCGTATTACACGGACCATCAGGATGAAATAGAAGCCCGCCGGTCGTCCATGGAATTCCGGTCCCCCGATAGATTCATAGCGCAGGCCGGCCCCGGGCCGGACCTTCCCTGCCCGGTGGACAGCGATGTGCCGGAACGGGTGCAGCAGCAGCTCTCGGACGATTTTGCCTTCATCAAAACCATAAGAGGCTCCTCCGCGTCCAGGCTGCACCGCGAGGTATTCGGCGAAGTGGACGGCGAGAATTACTATAAATTTTTCACCTCGCGCGTGAAATCCATCGGGCTTGACGAATGCGGCGGCGGCAATGCCGTGGCCTGCGTGCAGCCTTATTATGACCCGTCAAAAATGTGGCTTACGCAGAACTACATAAAGTTCAGCCATCCGCAGATAGCGCGGCTTATGGTGGTGTTTCACGAATCCCGCCATACCGAAACCAATCACGGCAACTGGATGCACGCTAAATGCCCGACCCCCTTCGCGGATGAAAACGGCCGCGAATACACCAGCATCTGGACAGGAGCCTCCCTCGCGGGCGAGCCGGCGTGCGACCGCACCGCCTTCGGCTCTTACGGCTCTTCCATGATAATGCTCAAAAACGTCCAGAAATTCTGCTCCAGCTGCACCGACAAGGTGCGCATGGACGCCGGCATATACGCGGACGACCAGTTCAACCGCGTTATAGACGCGCAGGCCAGATCGTCAATCCGCAAGGACCTTTACTAATTTGAACAGCAAAACCGCCTGTCGTTTCCGCGCGGGTTCCGGCGATACGCCGGAACCCGCGCCGTTTACGGCGCGCGCCACGCTGGCCGTCGCGCTGCTGCTGTCCGGCGGCTGCGGCACCGCCGGGGGTCCAGCTCCGGCAATCCGGCAGAACGCGCAGTCTCTGCGGGAGTTGCGCGTTCTTGAGGAAATACTGGCCTCCAGAAACGACAACGATTCCAGACTGGATACCGGGTTCAACGGCCTTTCGCCGGAGACAAAAGCGCTGTTCCGGCAAAAATACGCCAGCCTGCCCGCGGAAGCCCGAAACGAGCGCGGCACCATCGTCTATATTATCGGCAAAAACCTGTCCCAGCCGGAAGATTGGGTTTTCCTGGAGGAAGTTGTCAGGGAAAAGCCATGCCTCAGCCTTCAGAACTGCGCCGCGGCGGCGCCGGCGCCGGACCACGAGCAGCACACCGTCAGCGTCACGCTGGCCTATCCCGCACTGGTCGCGCTGCGCCAGGCGGGCCGCGCCGCCGGCGGCGGCGATAACCGGCGAGCCGTGGCCGTTGCCGAAGCGGCCAGACTGTCGGAATCCAGGACCATATCGAATGCCGCGGTCAGGCTGGAACTGGAACTGCTGCGGCCTGCCGGCAAAACCCCGTAACGGGGGGCATTGCGGCCTTCACAGAATCTCCAGCGACCTCTGCCGCAATCGCCGCTTCACTGAACGGGGCGTGAATTTGTAAGATGGGTTTCAGTTGTATGAACAAAGTCTGCCCCTATTGCGGACACAACCGCAACACGCCCTGGGACGACTGTTGCCGCCGCTGCGGCAAGTCGTTTTTCCATCCGTCGCTTATGCCGGCGGCGGCCAAATGGCTCGCCGTTGCAGCCGTTCTGGGCGGAGCATATCTGCTGTTTGCCGCGAAATACGGGCACAAGCTGCCGCCCGCCGCCTCCAGGCCGGCGGAGTATGTCAAGGCGCGCGCGACCCAGTTGTGGAGGGAAGTCGGGGACAGGGCGCGGTTCAGGCACGGCTTTTCGCCGTCCATAAAACAGGAGAAGGCGCGGCATTCCGGCCCGCGGGACGGGATGGCATACATACCCGCGGGAACATTCCGCATGGGCGCGCCGGAAGAAAACGGCGTCAAAAACAACTGCCCCGTCCGACAAGTCAGCCTGACGGGGTTTTATATGGATATAAACGGCGTAACAGCCGCCGAATACGCGCAATGCGTCGCCGAAGGCGTCTGCCCGGCGGTAACCGGCCCGGCCTGCAACTCCGCCAATCCGGCGCGCGGCAATTATCCGGCAGACTGCGTTACCTGGCACGCGGCGCAGGCCTACTGCCGGTGGCGCGGCAAAACGCTTCCGTCCGGCGCGCAATGGGAAACGGCGGCCCGCGCCGGCAGCGCGGACGCTTATTATTTCGGCGCCGACACCAGGCAGCTGCACCGCCACATCTGGTATGACAGGAACTCTGACGGGCGCACCCATCCCGCCGGCCTGCTGCCGCCCAACGGCTATGGTCTGCGCGACATGCAGGGCCAGATACGGCAATGGGTTCTGGACGATTATGGCCAGTCCTGCGCCGGGCAGAACGCGCCAAAAGGCAAATACAAAATACTGCGCGGCTGCCACGCCGCCGAGGATGAAGAGGCCTGCCGCCTCAGCCGCGTCTCCAAATCCGAGCCCGGCAAATCCGGCGTCTCCATAGGCTTCCGCTGCGCGGCGCAATGAAATTCACCCTTATAATTCCGGCCAGAAACAGCGCGCCGCTGCTTGCAAAACTGCTGCCCGCCGCGCTGGCGCAATCCCGCCCGCCGGAGGAAATTCTGGTGCTGGACACCTGCTCGGAAGACGGCACCGCGCAAACCGCGCGCGGTTTCGGGGCCAGGGTTATAGAAGTGCCCGTTGCGGAATTTGACCACGGCGGCACGCGGACGCTGAGCGGCAGGGCCGCCTCGCATCCGCTGCTGCTGTATATGACAGACGACGCTTTCCCCGCCTCTCCTGACTGTTTTGAAAAGCTGCTTGCCGCCTTTGACGACCCCGCCTGCGGCGCGGCATACGGAAGGCAGCTCCCGAAAGAAAATGCCTCGCCGCTGGCGGCGCATCTGCGGCTGTTTAATTATCCCCCGCAATCCTGCGCACGCTCCTACGGCGACCGGGCAAAATACGGGATAAAAACCGCTTTTCTTTCCAACAGCTTCTGTGCCTACGACAAGGCCGCGCTTGAGGCCGCCGGCTGGTTTCGCGGCAACCTTATTATCGCAGAAGATATGCGCGCCGGGCTGGAACTGCTGCTGCTGGGCCGGACACTGCGCTATCAGGCGGACGCCTGCGTGTATCATTCCCACAATTATTCCGCGCGCCAGGATTTCAGCCGGTATTTCGACATCGGCGTAATGCACGCCCGCGAAAAAACGCTGCTCCGGGAATTGCGCGGCGCCGGGGGCGAAGGATTGCGCTATGCCACCAGCGCCGCCGCATACCTGTGGCCGCGCGCATGGCTGTATCCGCTGCTGCTGTGGCGCACCTGCGTGAAACTGCTGGGCTACCGGCTGGGCATGGCGCACCGCGCGCTGCCGCTCCGGCTGAACAGAAGGCTTTCCATGCATCCCCGCTGGTGGGACAAAAACCGGTAGCGCCGCCCGGCAGCACGCGCCGGAGAAGGCTTCAGCGCGGGAGACTGCTGTTCATCATTGCGCCGTAGCGGAAAACGTGATACCATGCAAACGGTTCCCAGAACAGGAGGAGATGATGCTTAAAAGAACGGTTGCAACAGCGGCCTGTATGGCCGTGTTCGCGGCGCTGGCAGGCGCCGCCGTTAATGCCGATTTCGACAGGGGAGGACAGGGCGTGAAAGCCGCCGCGCGCCCGGAAGCGGCGCTGTCGCAGGAAGTCCCGTCCGCTAAGGCGCAGCCCGCCGTTTTGGAAGAAAAGCAGCCCAGGGCCGCTGCGGACTGGACGCTTATGGTGTTCATGAACGGCAAGAATAACCTTGAGCCCTACGCCTTCAAAAACTTTTACCAGATGGAGCGGGTCGGCTCCAGCGACAAGCTCAACATCGTCGTGGAGTTCGGGCGCATGGCGAAACACTCCTCCAACGACGGCGGATGGAAAGGCTGCCGCCGCTACCTGGTCCAGAAAGCCGACGACAGCAACGCAATCTCCTCCCCCGCGGTGGAAACCTACCCCCAGTGCGACATGGGCGATTACAACCGCGCCATAGACTTCGGCAAATGGGCGATGCAAAAATACCCGGCCCGGCATTACATGTACATCATCTGGAACCACGGCTCCGGCTGGACCAGGGCCGGCAAGCCCGAGGTGATCAAAGCCATTTCCAGCGACGACGAAACCCGACACCGCATCAACACCCCGCAAATGGGCGATATTCTCAAGGCGCTGGGGCATATAGACGTCTACGGCTCCGACGCCTGCCTGATGCAGATGGCGGAAGTGGCCTATCAGATAAAGGATTACACCTCCTTTATTGTCGGCTCCGAGGAAAACGAGGCCGGCGACGGCTACACCTACGACAAATTCCTCAACGCCGCGCTGGCCTCCGGCATGTCGCCCGAAGACGTGGCCAAAGCCGCGGTTGAAACCTACACAGAGCATTACGGCAGCGGCGCCACGCAATCCTATGTCCGGTCAGCCGCGCTCAAGGGGCTTCCCGGAAAGCTGGACGCCTTTGCCGACGCCGTCATGCTTGGCGGCGACAAGGCCGCGGTGCAGAAAGCGCGCGCGGATGCCCAGCATTTCGCCGTGGAATACAATTACCGCGACAATGCGGACCTGGGGCACTTCGTGTCGCTTGTTATAAATTCGCCCGGCTGCCGCGAAGATGTGAAAGCCGCCGGCGGAGCGCTGCTGGACTATCTCAACCGCGAGGTGGTGGGCCTCAGCCGCGTAACCGACGATTATTCCAACGCGACCGGCCTGGCGATATACCTGCCCGCGCAGGGATACAACATGACCTACGACGAGCTGGCCTTCGCCAAATCCGGCAAATGGCCGCAATTCGTCAAATGGCTGCTTAACTGAACGGCAAACTATTGAAAAAGGCCCGCGCCCGGCGCGGGCCTTTTTTTCATCACGGAGGACACAAATGAAACGGCTTATACTGGCGTTCCCTCTGCTGGCGGGGGCGGCTTTCTCGGCGGAGACGCCGGAAAAGCACATTCAGGTCTACGCGCACAGGGGAATGCGTTCTTTTTTGCCAGAAAACACGCTGCCGGCCTATGATGCTGCGCTGCGGCTGGGAGTAGACTGGGTGGACATGGACGTAATTCTCACCAAAGACGGGCAGGTGCTTGTCTCCCACGACATGGCGCTGAACCCCGACATAACGCGCGGCCCGGACGGCAAATTCATCGCGGAAAACAAGGAATCGCTCAAAACCCTTTCCACAGAGGAGCGCGCGGCTTTCAACCGCAAATACGCCGTTCTCGGCATGACGCTGGAACAGACGCGCGTCTTTGACGTCGGACGCCTGAACAGGAGCAGCGCGTATTCCCGCTTTTTCCCGGACCAGACAGCGATTGACGGAACCAAAATGCCACCGTTGCGCGAGGTGCTGGAGCATGTGAGCCGCATCGCCGGAAGCGGAGTCGGCTTCCAGCTTGAGATGAAGACGGATCCCGCGCATCCCGAATACAGCCCGGACCCGGCAGCTTTCGCCAAAGCGGTGTACGGGGCGGTGTCCGCCGCCGGCGCGCTGGACCGCACCGAGATACAGGCTTTTGACTTCCGCTGCCTATACGAACTGCAAAAGCTAAACCCGAAGGTGAAAACAGCCTACCTCACCTCGCGCGACAACGAGCGCGGCGGCGAGGACGATTTTTTCAGCCCGGATGCTGCCGCCGCCGGACGCTGGACGGGCGGAAAGCTGGTTAAAAATTACGGCAATTCCATTCCGCGCATGGTAAAGGAATTGGGCGGCTTTGCCTGGGAGCCGGAGGACGCCCAGCTTACCAGGCAATCGCTGGACGAGGCGCGCGGGCTGGGGCTGAAGGTGGTTGTCTGGAGCTGGCCGGAGAAAAACGGGACGGCCTTTGACCCCGCCATGATGGCGCGGCTGATAGACTGGGGCGTGGACGGAATAATCACCGACGACCCGGGACGGCTTTCCTCAATGCTGGCGGCGCGGGGGCTGCGGCTGCACAAACGCTGCGATATTCCATAACCTGAAAGTTTCAGTTGGTGCGAGGACCGAGGCGAAAAAGCGCGAGATAATGCCGAACAAAATTATCCGCGCGTGCTTCACAGCACGAAAGGATAATTTTGTGAAGGCAGTATGAAGCGATTTTTCGCCGAATCCCGCAGCCAACTGAAACTTTCAGGTAAACCTGAAACTTTCAGGTAAACGCGCCCGCGGCTGGCGGCAGGAACAGGGGCGGCGGAATACCGGGCAAAACGGCAATACGCCCCGGCCTATGCCGCCTGCGGTTCGGGAAGCGGCTCATCCCCGCCGTCCGTTTTCGGGACCGGGATTTGCTCCGGCTCCGGCGGAACCTGCGGCGCGGGCGCCGCTTCCGCCGGCTTCGGGTTGAGAATGGCGTCTATCTCGGCGGCGTCAACCGTCTCTTTTTCCAGCAATTTCATGGCAAGCGCGTCCAGCGCGTCCCGGCGGGAGGACAGCAACTCCTTCGCGCGCACGTACGCGGCCTGGACTATGGCGAAAACTTCCTCGTCTATCTCGCGCGCGGTGGTGTCGGAATAGTGCTGCGGGCGCGCGATATCGCGCCCCAGAAACACCTCGCCGGAATCCTTTTTAAGCGACACCGGGCCCAGCTTTTCGCTCATCCCGTATTCGGTTACCATCTCCTGCGCGTAGGCCGTAACCTTGGCAAGGTCGTTATGCGCCCCGGTGGTGATTTCGCCGAACACTGTTTCCTCTGCGGCGCGCCCGCCCAACGTTATCGCCAGCCGGTTGAGGATATGGCTCTTGGTGGTCATGTAGCGGTCTTCAATGGGCAGCTGAAGCGTGTATCCCAGCGCGGGGCCGCGCGGTATTATGGAAACCTTGTGCACCGGGTCGCTGCCCGGTATCAGCTTGGCCACCAGCGCATGGCCGCTTTCGTGATAGGCGATGATCTTCCGCTCCGCCTCGGAGATGATGCGGCTTTTGCGCTCCGGGCCGGCGACCACGCGCTCGGTCGCGTTTTCCAGGTCGTGCATATCAACGGCTTTCTTGTCCTTGCGCGCCGCCAGCAGCGCGGCCTCGTTTATGGCGTTGGCCAGGTCCGCGCCCACAAAGCCCGGCGTCTGCCGCGCCACAACGGAAAGGTCAACGGTAGGCTCCAGCTTGATTTTTTTGGCGTGGACCTTGAGAATCTCGTGCCGGCCCTTGATGTCGGGGACAGGGACATTGACATGCCGGTCAAAGCGCCCGGGGCGCAGAAGCGCGGGGTCCAGCACGTCGGGGCGGTTGGTGGAGGCGATTAGAATTATGCCCTCTTTGGACTCAAAGCCGTCCAGTTCTATAAGCAGCTGGTTGAGGGTCTGCTCGCGCTCGTCATGTCCGCCGCCTATGCCGGCAAAGCGGTGGCGGCCCACGGCGTCCAGCTCGTCTATGAAAACAATGGCGGGCGGGTTGCGCTTGGCCTGCTCAAACAAATCGCGCACACGGGAGGCGCCGACACCCACAAACATCTCCACAAATTCCGAGCCGGACGAGGTGAAAAACGGAACCCCCGCCTCGCCCGCCACGGCGCGGGCCAGCAGCGTCTTGCCGGTTCCCGGCGGGCCGTAAAGCAGCACGCCCTTGGGCAGGGTGCCGCCCAGCTTCTGGAATTTCTTGGGGTTTTTGAGGAAATCTATAATATCCTTGAGCTCCTCCTTAGCCTCGTCGCAGCCGGCTACGTCTGCGAAGGTTGCCTTCTGCTTGGAAAGGTCCTGCTCCTTGGCGCGCGAGCGGCCAAACGCCATCGCCTGCTTGCCGCCGGACTGCATTCCCCGCATGAAGATAAACCACCACAGGAAGAAAAACAGCGCTATCCAGCCGATATTGAGCAGCAGGCTGGTAACCCAGCCGCGGTCCGGCTCGCCCTGAAAGTTGACTTTGGCCTTTTCCAGGTCCTCCACCAGCCTGCCGTCGTTTAGCGGGATGGCGCGGAAGAGGACGGTCTTGCCGCCGTCGCTGTACTCGCCGTGGATAAGGTCCGGCCTGATGGAGAGCTTTTTCACCGTCCCGGCGGCGACTTTGGCCTTGAAATCGGAATAGGCGATTTCGGTTTCCTTCGGCTGGGTCTGCATCCGCTGGTAGAACATCAGTATCAGCGCGAACGCCATAACCCACAGCAGCACCTGCTGCAACGGATTGAACTTCTGTTTCTTTGGAGGCATGGTTATATCCTTGTCTTCTTCAACGTTCCGACATAGGGCAGATTGCGGTAAAGCTCCTTGTAATCCAGCCCGTAGCCGACGACAAACTCGTCGTCTATTTCAAACCCGCTGTAGCGCACCGGCACGTCGGCTTTGCGGCACGGTTTCTTGTTGAGCAGCGCGCAGATGGAAAGCGATTTGGGTTTTCTGGTGTTAAGATTGTCCAGCAGATAGCGCATGGTCAGGCCGGAGTCCACCACGTCCTCAATGAGGATGACGTCTTTGCCCGCTATATTTTCCCGCAGGTCCAGCAGCAGCCGCACCACGCCGGAGGATTTCATCCCGCCGTTATAGGAGGACGGGCAGATGAAATCCATGGAGCAGTCTATGCTTATGTTCTGCGCCAGGTCCGACAGGAAAAGCGCGCAGCCGCGCAGCACGCCCACAAGCACCGGCTTTTTGCCGGCGAAGTCGCGCGAAATCTCGCGCCCCATGGCGCGGACGCGGGCCTTAATCTCGTCGCGCGAGACCAGGACTTTTTCTATGTCGGGATGAATATCCGTCATGTTCAGTCCGTATAATCCCGCAGCAGCTTGCTGCGCGAGGGATGGCGCAGCTTCCTGACGGCCTTGGCTTCAATCTGGCGGACACGCTCGCGCGTAACTTTGAATATGCGGCCCACTTCCTCCAACGTGCGCGGATACCCCGTGCCGATGCCGAAGCGCAGCTTGATAATCTCGCCCTCCCGCTCCGAAAGGGTTGCCAGGACGTTGTTGACCTCCTGCTGGCGCAGGAAATCCACCGCGGAGGAGGCGGGGCCGGGGCCGCTTTTATCCTCTATGAAATCCTCCAGGTGGGAATCCTCGTCCTCGCCGATGGGGGTGGCAAGCGATATGGGGTCCTGCATGATTTTGAGGACGTTTTTGACCTTTTCAACCGAGATATGCAGATGCTTTGAATACTCGTCCAGCGCGGGGTCGCGCCCATGCTCCTGGCGGTAGCGGTTGGTCACCTTGGTGAGCTTGGAGACAAGTTCCTTCATATGCACCGGGATTCTGATGGTGTTGGCCTGGTCGGCTATGGCGCGGTTAATGGACTGCCGTATCCACCAGGTGGCGTAGGTGGAGAATTTGAAGCCGCGCTTGTATTCAAATTTCTCCACCGCCTTCATCAGCCCCAGCCCGCCTTCCTGTATGAGGTCGGACAACTCCAGGTTGGAGTTCACATGCTTTTTGGCGATGGAAACCACAAGCCGCAAATTCGCCTTTATGAGCTTGAGCTTGTCTATCAGAATCATGTCTTCCAGGAACACTATGCGCTCGTTGAGCGACATGAATTCTTCCAGCGAGATGGGCAGCATATTGGTTGTCCGGCGCAGCCGGTCCCGCACGGCGGTCATGTTTTCCAGCGCGGCCTCCACGGCGTTTAGGCCGAAGCCCGTCCGGTCCTTGAACTGCGAGGGGGAGAGCTTGCCGCGCTTGGCCTGCTCGCAGGCTTTTTGTATGTTGTCGTATTTGCCGAAGCGCTTTTCGTAACGCTCCAGCTCGAAGCGGCATTCGGTGACTTTGCCGGCTATGCTTTTGATTTTGTTGGTCAGCCGCTTGATTTTGTCCTGATTCAGATTCAGCGCTATTATCTGCTCCACCACCGCCTTGCGCCGCTTGTCCAGCTCGTGCTCCAGCTTGCGCCTTTTGACCTCCGGCATTGAGGCTGCGCGCAATTGCGCCATTATGGCGGTGATTATCTTCTCGTTTTTGGAGATGAATTTGGCTGTCTGCTTGAGCTTGCGGCGCATGGCGGAAAGCTCCTGTATGGACTTTCTGCCGCGGGGCATAAGCTCCTTGGGCGTCATCTCGTTCTGCTCCACCAGGTCTTCCCAGGAGCAGATTTCGCGCATGGTGATGGGGGATTCAAGCACCAGCTGGCGCAGCTCCCGCTCGCGCTCCCGGATATTGCGGGCGAGGGTGATTTCCTCGTCCCGGGTCAGCAGCGGGACCTTGCCCATCTCGGAGAGGTACATTCTTATGGAATTGGAAATATCGGGGTTGGAGACCCATTCCTCGGTATAAGCCTCTTTCTCGGCCATGGAGACGGCCTTGTAATTCTTGCGGTCCACAACCTTGATGCCCAGGTCGTCGAGGGTGGTCATCAGGCTGTCCATCTCCTCGCCGCTCATGGTGGCAGACATCAGCGAGCGGTTTATATCCTCCAGCGTCAGGTAGCCATGCTCCTTGCCGACCTCTATCAAATCGCGCAAAGCCTTGTTGTATTGGGCCATGATATTCTCCTATGGGTTGCGTCCCGATTTAAGCGACACGGCTATCTCGCACTGTTCCTTCAAAAGCGCCGCCGTATCCTGCCCGGCGGCGGAAACCCGCTTTATTTCCCCTTTAAGCTCCGCAAATCTGCGCGCCAGATACTGCCGCCGCACGCGGACGACGCAGGTTTCAATGTCGCGCGCGCCGTCAAAATCCGCGGGCAGCGGCTGCGCCGCCAGCCTGGTTACCAGAGCCGCTTCTTCCGGCTGGGACTGCCGCGCCAACGTGGCCGCCAGGCAATCCGCCGCCGCGCCGGAGCGGGCCAGCTTCATCACCTCGCGCAGCAGGCCGAAGGCGCGCGGGCTGGAAAACTCTTCCGGCGACAATTCCGCCGCCGCCATGCAGCATTGCGGCGCGTGAAGCGAAAATCTGACAAGGTCGCGCTCCTCCACCGGCATTTCCGGCTCGGGCACGGGCGCGGTTTCCGGCGCGTGGCGGCGCGGCGCGCGCGGGGAGGCCTCGGCCTGTTTTCTGGCCAGAATGCCGGTCAACGCTTTTTCTATGTCCAGGCTGGGCAGCGAAAGCATGTCGGAAACCGCTTTTGTCCACTCCACCCGCACCAGCTTGTCGGGATGGCGGGAGACAGTCTCCATCAGCGCGTCGGCGGCGCGGGTCTTGTCCTGCGCGGCAAGCGCGCGCAGCGGCCCGCCGGACTCCTCGCGCAGCAGCCGCGCGTGGAAAGCCAGCGCATCCTCGGCCCCTTCCAGCGCGGCGTCAAAGGCCGCCCTGCCGTGCTTGAGCAGATATTCGTCCGGGTCCAGCCCGCCGTCCAGCGAGGCCGCCTTCACAAACATCCCCGCCGAAACCAGCGTGTTCGCCGCCTTAAGCGCGGCTTTTTTTCCGGCGGCGTCGGGGTCAAAAAGCAAAAGCGCGCCGTCGCAATAGCGTTTCAGCAGCCGGGCATGCTCCTCGCCCAGTGCCGTGCCCAGCGGCGCCACCGCATTCTCCTGCCCGAACTGGTGGCAGGCGATGACGTCCATATACCCCTCCAGCACCAGCGCGCAGCCGGCCTTGCGTATATGCGGCCCGGCCTTGTCTATCGCAAAAAGCGTTTTGCTCTTGGAAAAAAGCGGAGTGTCGGGCGAGTTGAGATATTTAGGCTCGCCCTGGCCCAGTATTCTGCCGCCGAAACCCGTCATCTCGCCCCGGTGGTTCTTGATGGGGAAAAGAACGCGGCCCCGGAAATAATCCCAGCAGCGGCCCTCCCCCCTGCCCATAAGCCCGGCGCGGAACAGGATATCGTCCGCATGCCCGGCCTTGCGCGCGGCTTTTATGAAAGCGTCCGATTCCGCCGGCGCCCAGCCCAGCTCGAAAGCCGAGATGAAAGCCGGCTGTATCCCGCGCTTGTGAAGATATTCCAGCGCGGCCCGGCCCGGCGGCCCCGCCAACTCCTTGTGATAAAATGATTTGGCGAAATCCAGCGCGCGGCGCATGTCCAGCCGTTCCTTTTCCCCGCCGGAGAGCGAGCCGGAAGCCCGCCACTCCAGCCCGGCGCGGCCGGCCAGCTTTTCGCCGGCTTCGGGGAAGGTGAGACCTTCTATTTTCATCAGGAAACCGAAAATATCCCCGCCCGCCTGGCAGCCGAAGCAGTAAAACAGCCCCTTCTCCTGGTTGACGGTGAAGGAGGGGGTTTTTTCGTCGTGAAAAGGGCAGCAGGCCTTCCATGTCCGCCCCGCTTTTTTAAGCGAAGGGACATACTCGCGCACGAGTTCCACTAGATCAACCCGTTCGCGTATGGAATCCAAGCTGGCGCCCGAATCTCGCATGGTATAAATGATAGCCGTAACTCCTCCCCCCTGCGGGGGGAGGAGTTACGAATTGGCGATAACCCGTATCAGGAATGCCGGCGTCTTGACCGGCGCATTTTGCGCTGCGCTTCCTGCGATTTCAGCTTGCGCTTCACGCTGGGGCTCTGGTAAAACTCCCGGCGCTTGATTTCCCGCAGAATGCCGTTGCGCTCGCACTCGCGCTTGAAACGTTTTACTGCCTCTTCAAGCGGCTCTCCTTCGCGCACTTTCACGAAAACCATGTCTATCACCTGCCTTGTCCGTAGAAATAAATTGACGCTGCCTTTCCCCGCCGCCGGGGTTGCGGCGGCCCGCTATCCGGGCGGCCAGTTCATGCGCCGCCCGCCGAGCAAATGGTAATGCAAATGGTCCACCGACTGGCCCGCGCTCCTGCCGTTGTTTGTCACCAGCCGGAATCCCCTGTCCAGCTTCAACTCTTTGGCCAGTTTTGCGGCGGCAAGCTGTATTTCGCCAAGCAGCGCGGCGTCCGCCTCCCCGCATTCGGCAAGTGAGGCGATATGCTTTCTGGGAATTAAAAGCACATGCTCCGGCGCCTGGGGGTTGAGGTCGCGGAACGCCATCACGCGCTCCGTCTCCAATACCAGCCGGGCGGGAACCTCGCCGGAGGCTATCTTGCAGAATATACAGCCTGACATACTGCTATTTTATCTTTTTGCCGCAATGGAGGCAATGACAACATCAGCCACGGCATCAGGGTTTGTCCGGATTTTGGGAACCCGGGGAATTGCCCGCATCAGCCGGCTTGCCGCCTGCGCCGATAATATCGCCCGCTTCGCCCGGAGGGCGGCCATCGCCTTCCGGCAATTCGCCGGAACTGCTGTAATTGGAGGGTATGACTCCGCCCGAATACTCCCCGTCATAAGCGGAAGACACCACGTCGTCCCTGGTCCCGCCGCCCCTGATGCCGACCGATGGCAGGCCGCTGGACTTATTGATGGCTATGGCCGTGAACGCAGCCGTGACTCCCGCGGCGCCAAGCCCCGCGGTGAAAAACGCTATCAGCGAGCCGGCAAGGCCGGTTGCCGCGCTGGCGCTGAAACCAAGCGGCAGATAAACCCCGCTGCTGTCCACCAGTCCGGATGACAAAAGCAGCGCCCCCCCCGCCGCAAGCGCTCCGCCCAGCAGCGCCGCCCCAAGCCCCATCACCGCCACCGAAGCCACCACCAAAGCCACGCCCAGAATGACAGACAACAGGCACAGAATGACGCTGCACGGGTCTATATGCATTCTGGCATACTGGTTGCAGTCAACCTGCTGGTTATAGCTCTGGCAGGCGGAGGCCATAAGCCTGCCGTTGGTATTGAGCTTGATGCACAGCAGCACAAGGGCATACACCCGCTGATTCCATCTTTCCACCGCGCCATGGTCGCAGCAGCGCGGCGGGGAGCCCATGGTGGTGGCTATGCGCTCCATAAGCAGGCCGTCGGAACTCCAGGCCTTTCCGTAAGCCGTCTGGGCGCTGATGCACTTGAATTCCGCATCCTCAAGCTGGCGGGCGCCGCTTATCATGGTGGTTACGGCCCTGTTGGACACCGAGGGCAGCATCTGCTGGTAGGAAACGCTGAGCAGCCCGCTGTTTACGGTGTTGCCGTCATAAGGCGCGCCGCTGAAAGAAGCCTTCGTCTCGTAGGCTATGTTGCCAAACGCCACGGAAGCCATGCTGAACGCGGATGACAGCTGCCTTACCGCCTCTTTGGTTTTGTATAGCGCATACTGGCTGCCCATGTGCATGGCGACGCTT
Organism: Elusimicrobiales bacterium; assembly: GCA_041651175.1. Lineage (NCBI taxonomy): Bacteria > Pseudomonadati > Elusimicrobiota > Elusimicrobia > Elusimicrobiales > Elusimicrobiales bacterium. Next base: position 130,793 of record JBAZJT010000004.1, read on the forward strand.
ACCTTGTCCCACGCAAAGCTTGAAATTTTTCCCGTCTTCACGTCGGAATAGGAGGCGGACGGCTCGCCGGGCAGTTTGCTCGCCTTGCTGGAAAACGCGCCCTCCACCATATCCATACCCGCAAGCACAGAGACCGAATCCTTCCCGGTTCCCGGATAACGTCCGAGATAGGGGCGGTTGGACATTCCCGCTATCATTCCCCCGCCCCGCTGCCCGGACAGCATATCCGCCACAGACACGCCGTCGGCGCCGTTGCCGCTTTTGCGTTCTTGCGGGGTTACGGCTCCACGTATCGTCCCGGGCGGCAGCATTCCCACCTCTATAGCTGTGGCGCCGCCGGTTACAAGATCCACCGAGGAGATTGCATCCGCCAGCGCGCCGCCCCTAAGCGGACGGCCGCCGGACAGCCCGCGTCCGTACATACGCGCCTGGGCGGACAAATCCATCACCTCCCCCTGCGCCGCAGCCTGCGCCGTGCCGGAAACCCCTGCAACAGAGCCGTGTATCCTGACCGCCAGGTCCGCGCCCGCTCCGCCGGAATTGGAAACATACGCGAAAGTGTCAGCTTCCCCGCCGGACAGCCCCGCGCCCGCGACTCCCTTCACCGCCGCTCCGCGCCGCGCGGCGGATTTCGCCGCGGCGCGGCCCTGCCCGGACGCGAACTCGTCCGCCCCGTCCCCATAAAAATCACCGCCGTCTCCGGACGCGCCCCCCCGCCCTCCGGCGCGGCTGCCGGACAAATCCGAGCCCGCAGCCGCAGACAGCGCGGCAGGCGCGGCCAGTCCCGCGCCGGCGGTCAAGGTTCCGGCCCTGGCCGCCATAATGCCGGCGCTTTTCATGGCTGCCAGCACGGCGCCGGTTCTGGCATAAGCGTCCGTTCCGGAGTCCAGAGGCAGGGCGGAAACCGCGTCCGCTCCGCCGTAGCCGGCAGCCCCGCGCTCCGCTCCGCCCGCACGGGAGCGGCCGCCCGCTCCCGCGCCGGAAAAGGGCTTGCGCCGGAAAGCAAAGCGCGAACCGCCGCTTCCGAAACCGTCCTCGCCTGATTCATCGGACAGAGAGTAGCGCGCCTCCTCCCCTTGTCCGGCATCCGCGGCGCGCGCCATCGCGCGGGAGGTTCCGCCTTCCGCAACGGCATTCCTGCCGGCGCCGTAAGACACGCCCAGAAATTCCCTGAACCTGAACAGATAGCCGGCAAACTGGCCGCCCCAGAGCATGGATTTGCTGCCGAAGAGGCCCTCTTCCGTCTGCGTCATGAATCTGCTCATCATCGGAACTTTGACAAGCACGGTTTCCGGCAGGACGACCATGGCGGAAATAACAAGCAGCACCAGCACGAGCAACGCCATGAAAGCATTGCGCCTGTTGCCTATCAGCAGCAGAAAAAGGCCCATCAGGCTCATTTTCCGCTTGCGTCTGAGTCTTAGCTCCGCCATAGCCTATTTTGCCACGGTTTTGCCGCCGGGAACATTGGCGTTGACCACGCCGGCGTTCTGTATGGCATCGGCGGTTTCGGCCTGGGTGGCGTCAAAATCGCCCTGGAACGGGTTGTCCTGCCTGAGGACATTGGTGGCAAGAGTCGCATTGCCCTGCTCTCCGGCGTCGTTGCTGTCCTGCGTTGCGGTTCCCATGGCGGCTATCATGGGCGCGGCGGCGGCCATGACGACTGGCATAAGCTGCATGGACTGGCCGCCCATGGCGCTCATCGCGCCGGCGGAGGTGGTGGCGCCCGCCGCCATATATGACTGGCCCACCGCGTTCTGCCCCCACTGATTCTGAAGATTGGACCCCGTGCCAGAAACCTTTGAGCCCATGGCCGCAGCCGCGGCGGCAAGCGCCATCGCCGCCGCCATCAGCATCTGCATTCCCGGCATCTGCGCCATCATGGCAAGCATGGCGGCCATCACAATCATCATGGCCGCGGAGGAAAGGTTGTTATTGGCCTCATCGGTTTCCGGCTGCCAGGGGGTGGCGTCGGTCTCGGCGGTGTCGGGCGCGACATCCGGCATCGGCGCGGAAACCTCCTTCATATTCGCGTTATCCAGCGACGGGCTGGTAACCACGCTGCCGGCTACTGTCACGCCGGAGGCGCCGGCTGAAGACGATGAACCGCCGGACGAGCCGCCCGTCCCCGCCGCGGCGGAACCTGTGGAGCCGCCTCCGATACCGGAACTGCCGGTTGCGCCGCCGGAACCGCTCGCCGCCGTGCCGCTTGACGCCGAGCCTATCCCGCTGCCGGAACGCCCGCTTTTCTGCTTGTCCGCGCGGCTTTGCATCCACTGGGCGGCTCCGGCCCCGCTGAGGGACTGGCCCTCCCAGGCGTTATCAGACACGCTGCGCATGGTATCCACTTTATTTCCAGACGAGTTCTGCGCCAGCAGCGCGCCGACCACGTTAGCCTGGGAGCAGGCATTTGAATTGGTCCCGGAGCATTGGGCCAGGCCCAGCTTGGAGACCGGAGCCTCGTTGGCGCGGACATGCGCGTTTTTGGTCATGTTATCCATTTTACCCAGATTGGCTTTCCCGAATGCGGAGAGCGTCCCGCCGGACCCGCGCCCATTCCTGGCGGAATAAACCCTGTCGGACGTGATATCCAGCAAATCGCCGTTTCTGCCGGCTGCCGCGATTCCAAGCGCGGCGCTGCCGAAACGCCCGCGCAGCGCGCCCTCGGTGGTGCCGGTAACGCCGGTTTCCCTGATTCCGTCCACGGAGCGTTCGCCGGACGAACTGCCGGTTCCGCGGGAAGCGCCCATCCCGGCGGCGCCTTCCGCCCCGGCAATTGCGCCGCCCGCGCCGGCGCGCGCCGAAGCAGCCGCGCCGCCGACTGCGGCCATGCTGGCAATGCCCGGCTTAAAGCCCTTTCTCGCGCCAGCCCCGCCGCCCCCGCCCGATGCCCCGGAATCCGCGCCGCCAATACCGCTTTCCCCTGCGGACGACATGGCGGAAGAGCCGCTCCTGCCGCCGGCTCCGGCCCCGCCCGCCGCCCCGCCTTTACCGCTTATTCCGCGCGCCACGCCGCCCGCAGCGCCTGCGGCTCCGGCCCCGCCCGCCGCGGCGCCGCCCGCGCCGCCCGCGCCGCCCGCGCCGCGCAAACCACCCAAAGCCTTGAATTCGCCGAAACCGCCGTTGCCCGCCGCCCCGCCTGAGCCAAGGCTCAGCACGACACTGGAGGAAAGCCCGCCGAAACGTTTGCCCTCAAATTTCGGGATGTCGGTGCGCGAGGCCGCCGCCGCTTCCGGCTCCGCGTTTTCCGGCGGCGCAATTTCCCCGGGCGGAGGCGGCACGGGCAGGTCCGGCATCTCTTCCTGCGGCCTCTGCTGGTCCAGCGGCATATCCACGTCGTTGGTCTCCAGCACCTTGCCGCGGTTGATATCGGCGGCTATCTGCAGCGCGGAGGCATTCTGCTTGTCGCGCATCAGAAGCGGGACATACGGCTCGTTTTTAAGATTGGACATCGCCGGCGCCACCGGCCCATCAAAGGTAACGCCGCTGTTGCTGCTGTTCATGACCCAGCCCATCACGCCCGCCACCGCCGTAAGCCCCAGGGCAACGGCTATCTGCCCGAATCTTCCTGCCAGAAGACCGCGCAGCAGAATTCCCGCTCCCATCCCCGCGCCCGCCGCAGCGGCGCCTCCCCCCGCAAGCGCGCCCGCCGCGCCGCCCGCCGCCGCGGCAGCAGAACCCATCACCACGCCCGCGGAAGAGCCCACCAGTCCGGAAACCCCGGCCACGCCCGCCGCGCCCGCCACGCCCGCCGCGGCAACGCCTCCCGCCGCAAGCGCGCCCGCCGCGCCGCCCGCCGCGGCATTGGCCATTCCGGCGGTGGCTATGCCCCCCGCCTCAAGGCCTGCCGCGCCGGCCTGAAGCCTGGCCGCCATCGCCGCGCCTTCCAATTCTATGCCGCTTGCGCCGCCTGCGCCGGTAACGTTGGTTACAACCCCCGCGCCCGTGCGCGTGCCGCCGAACAGCCACGGCAGAAATCCCTTGCGCTCCTTGTGTTTCTTGTCGCGCCGGGGAATATTAAGATGAGGAAGATCCTGTTCCGGCATAACTTTCTCCTGGCGCGGCGGATTCCGCCGCGTCAAATTATGCTTGCCGCCGCCGCTCCGGTTGAGGCTCCCAGTTCCGAAGTGTTGGCGCCCACCTGGCCGGAATCGCTCTGCCCGAATCCGCTGGAATCCTGGCCTCCGATGTCCGATATGCCCTGGGCCGCCCCTTCCGCGCCGGCCTGCGCCTGCTTGGCCTGAGGTTTGGTCTTCTCGTTTGAGGCCAGCATCTTGGCCAGCATCATCAGCAGCAGAGCCAGCATCAGCAGCATCATGGTTTTGTTCGTATTATCTTCCCACGGGGTTGAATCCTGCTGGCTGGGCTGCGGAATGGTGCCGCTGACCTCCACCGGATACGAAACATTGGCATTGTCCCCGCAGTTGCTGAGACCGGGCGGCACGTTGGCATTGGACGAACTGACGCCTCCGCTGGTGGCAGCGCCCTGTCCGCCCGCGGAACCGTTTTCAAAAGCGTCCACGGCAGCCGCCTTGGACACGGACAGATCGCGCGATTTCGCGCCGGACATAACCCTGTTCACGGCCACCACCTGGCCGTATGCGGTGCCGGCATTAGCCGAGCCGAAGCTGGGGGTGCTGGAACCGGCCAGCTTGCTGTTTCCGCCAAACGCCGAGGAACGGGACGCTTTTCCCGCAACGCCGGAAAGAGCCCTGCCCTGCAAGTCCCTGGCCATGGCCGAGCCCGGAGTTGACAGGCTGCCCAGAGCCGCCTTTACAACGCCGTCACCGTCGCCGGAACCGGAGCCGGAGGCTTTCTTCCCGCCGGACGCCTTATCCATTATCCGGCCCGCCTCCGCGGAGGCGTCTGTGAATACCTTGTCGCCCGACTTGCCCGCCTTCGCCTCAGTGCGGGTGCCGCCCCCCGGCTGGCCGGAACCGCTCTCCGCCGCCTGGGCCGCCTTGTCCCGCGCGCCGCCGGAGGCCTCGGACGAAACAGACTCCGCCGCCAGCCCCGCCTTTTCCGGGGATTTGGAATTGGGCGACGCGTGCGGAAGCCCGCCTGCCTCGGCCTCGCTGAATCTGTCTGAGGTGGCGCCGCCTCCCGCTCGCGAGGCTGCATAATCGCCAACGGAGCCGGAGCCGCCGCCCTGCGTTCTGGCGGCCGCCGCGCCGGCCACCGAGTAGGAACCGCCGCTTTCAGAGCCGGCCCTGGCAGCCATCCTGGAGCCGGAGGCGCCCCGCGCGGAGCCGCCGCCGAAAGAGTTGTCGGTTTCCGTCTTGCCGTAGTCGGCGTTTGTCACGGAATAATACGGCGACCGCGACGCGAAATTACCCGAACTGCCGCCGGATTGTCCGTAAGCTCCCGCCCTGCGGGCGCCGCTGGCGCGGGCGGACGAACCGCGCCCCGCGTCTTTTGCCGAAGAGGCAAGCACCGCCCTGCGGTCTTCCATCGGCGCGGCCACCGGCTGGAACTGCTTGCCTATGCCGCCGGACATCCCTCCCCCGCCTGAAAGCCGCCCGCTGCTGAGGCTGCCGCTTAACTCGCTGTTAAACCCGGCGCTCTTTTTCATCGCCGGCACCACCGGATTGATGGCGCCCGCGCTCTCCGCCACCGGAGCCGGCGCGCCGGAAACCGGCGCCGCCGGCGCATCCACCCGCCCGTCCGCGCCCGGCGCCGGCGCTGTCTCAGAGAACATGCCGTCTTTCTTGACTTCCTGGCGCACAAGATCCAGGGACGAGGCCGCCTTCTTTCCGCGCTGCGACTCAACCGTGCTGGCGCGCTCCTGCGCGGCGTCGCTTATCATGGACTGATACGCCTGATTCTGGAACAGCCCCTCGCGGTAATGCGCCGGAGAAGAAGAACCCATCATGTTGTACATCGCTCCCGCGCCGGCAGTAAGCAGCGTCGCGCCAAGCAGCACGCCCATCACTGCGGCTTTGCTGCCCAAAAGCGCGCCCAGCCCCCACAACCCGGCGGAGCCGCCTCCCAGCGCGCTGCCGGCAAGCCCGCCCAGCCCGGCCACACCGGCAAGCCCGCCCGCCGCCGCGCCCATGCCCCCGCCGGCAAGCCCGGCTATTCCGCCGGCGGAGCCGGCCACGGACACCAGCCCCGATATCGCGCCGCCCCCTCCGGGCAAAGCGGCAGGGGTTATGGGTATAATGGCCTTTTTTTCCTTGCTTTTTTTGCCGAAACGGCCAAGGCTTTCGGTATTTACATCCAAATTGTCAGAGTCCATAATAGCCTCCTAAACCCGGACGGCGCGGGCCTCACGAGTACTTGCCGCTGTTGACCCCGCTGTTCATATCCTGCTGCTGCTGATTCGTGTCGCCGAAAATCCCGTCGTTGCCCAGTATCGCGCCCATGGCCATCTTGACTATCATAAGGATGATCTCGTTGACCAGCTTCTGCTGCGGGCTCTCCTGCGGCTCGGACGCGGGCGGCGGCGTCGGGGTGCTGATGGTCGGCGGCGTGGGATAGGAAATTTCCTTTGTGCCCATCATGTCGCTGTTGGGAACCATGCTCTGCAACTGCCCGCCCGTGGAAGAGAATATCTGCCCCGCCTGCTGCGCGCTGGCCTCCATCCCGTCCTTGAAATGCTGCGGCATCTTGTCAAACGCGGACTGCGCCTTGCTGCGCGCATCCTCTTCGGAGCGCGAGGATGCGGCGGTCTGGCTGGACTTGTTGCCCTGCACAAGCGCATCCATCGCCTTGCCGCCCTGCCTGTCCTCCGGCTTTGAATCCGGCCTGGAGCCGGAGACGGGCCCCTTGTCGGGATGTGCCGCGCTTTTCGTCTCTCCGGCGCCGAAAAAGCTTTTCGCCTCAGGCTGCCTGCCGTCGCCCGCGGAGGGCTGCCCGCCGGCGCGCAACTGCTGAAGCGGCGCCTGCGCCGGGCTATACTCGTTTCTGGCCGGTCCCGTCCTGGCCAGCGCGTTCGCGCCGGCCTGCGAACTCTGGCCGCCGGCAGGCTGTCCCGCTCTGCCCGGCTGGCCTGCGGCATCATACAAAGTCTGGCTCCGGGTGGCCGTTCCCGCGGCCAGCGCAGCCCTGGGCGCGCCCCTGTCCGAAGACTCCGCCGGGGCTGACTGCCTCGCGGCGGACGCCGCCTGCCTTCCCTGCTGCTGGGGCTGCGTCTGCCCGGAAGCTCCTTGCGCGGCAAAATTTCTGGCGGGGGCGCTTTCCCCTCCCCTGACCGGAGAATGCGCCGCGAAGGATTCGCCGCTGGCCTGAGCGTTATGCCCGCCCGGTTTGGCAACGCCCTGTTTCACCCCGCCCTGCGCGCCCGCGCCGTATGAAGCCTGTCCTCCGGGCGCGCCTCCGCCGGACATCGGCCCCTGTTTCGAGGAAAGCTGGCCCGCCGCCCCGGAAGTATTCTGATACGGCGCTGTTTCCCTGGCCTGCTGGCCGGACTGCCTGCCGTAAGCCGGCCCGCCGGCCTCGCGCAGCGGTGGCTGGTTTTTCGCTGACGCCGGCTGAGTCGTGATTTTATGTCCGCCGGAGGTGTTGGCGCCGCGCATTGCAGCCGCGCCGTCGGCTGCGGAAGAGACGGACGCGCCGGACCGGCCCGCCAGCGGCGACTGCGGCCTGAGTTCGGCCCCGCCCTGCTTTGAAACGCCGCCACCCATGCTGGCGCCCATCAGCTTTCCCCCGGAAGAACTGCCCCCGGAACCGCCTATGGACGGCATCATGGACAGCCGCTTGGCCGCCCCTCCGGCCCCCCCCCCGGCTCCGGATGCGCCGTACGCCGCCGATCCTCCCCCGGCAGCCGCGGGCTGCGGCGCCACCGCCGGAATATCAACACGGGAAGGAGTTCCGGGCGCTTCCTCAAACTGTATTCCGCCGGAAAGGCCGGCATTGTAAAGGGATGAGCCTGCCGCAGACTTTTCGGACGATTGCCCGTATTGCGAAAAATCCTCCCCCAGCGAACGCAAATCCACGGCCCTTCCGCGCATATTTGCCGGACTTGGCTCGGAATTTTTGTCGGTAAGCGGCAGCGAAACCCACAGCCCGACAAGCACCGCGATAATAATCCCCGCCACGGCGTACTTGCCTGTCTGGAATTGCTGGGGCAAAAGTTTTTTCATAGCCTGTTCCTCTGCAACCGCTCCCGTAACCGGCCCGCCGGCGGTATCACGCCGGTCGCGCGCAGGACGCATTCATCCTCTCCGCCGCAGCCTCCGTCCTAGCGCCGGCGCGCGCGGGACGACTTTTAGTCTAATCCGGCTGGGGTCCGTTGTCAAGACCCGTTTTCCCGTCTAAAAACCGCCGGCGGCGCGCGCTCATATCGTCGCAGAGCCTCCTCCGCCGGAACTGCCGCCGGAGCCGCTGCCGGAGCCGCTGTCCGAACCGCTGCCGGTATCTCCGCCTTCGCCGTTTTTTTCCTTCAGCTTTTGGTCGGCTTCCGGCGGGGATTCGGCTGAGAGGGTGTTGCCGTTCTTGTCTATGACGGTGGTCCAGCCGTCGTCGGTTTCCTGCACGTAATAGCCGTTGCCTTCATCGTAGGACAAAGAGTAGCCGTTGCCCTCGGCCCATTCGTCGGCGGTATTGAGCACTTCATCCGGCGGAGAATCGCCCATACTCATCATGGTATCGGTATTGCCATCCGAGCCCCATGCCGAATTGTCGGAACCGCCACCGGAATCTCCGCCTGAACCACCACCTGAACCGCCGCCCGAACCACCACCTGAACCGCCGCCTGAACCACCACCTGAACCGCCACCCGATCCGCCGCCTGAACCGCCGCCCGAACCGCCGCCTGAACCGCTGCCTGAACCGCTGCCGGAGCCGCTGCCGGAGCCGCTGTTTGAGTTGCTTCCTGAACCTCCAGCGCTGCTGAGCATGGAGGAACTAAGCGAATCCAGCCCGGAGGATTTGGATGATTTTGAACCGGAACTGGCATTGCGCATCCCGTCAGCCAGTCCGCTCAGGGCGGAATTGGTTACGCCGGAGGCGGGGTTGAGCGACCTCTTCATCACCTGGTTCAGAGTGGAATTCAGCGGATCGGACTGGGTGGCTTCCTTATTTATCGCCAGCCCCGTGGGCGCGGGCGCGTTGACCGGTCCCATGGGAGGAGGCATCGTCATCGGCGGAGCCTTCATTTTCTCCATTTCGGTCGCCACGGGAGCGGTATTGGACATGCGCGGATTATGCTGCAGCGCGCTCGCCATGCCGGACATGGACACTGCGGCGCTGCGGCGTTCGCCGGTGCTGTAAAAGCCGCCCGCGGTATCGTTGCGGCTGAAACCAGACTGCGTCGCTGCCGCGCCGCCGGAAAACAGTTGAAACGACCTGGCAGCCCGGCTTTCCCCGCTTCCCGAAGGCGCGGAACCGGAAAAGCCAGCCGGTATTGAGGCGCTTTCAGAGCGCGCTCCCCCAGCAGACTGGGACAATGTCCTGCCCTGCTGCTGGGACGGCGCGGCGGCTGCGCGTGCGGCGCCGGAAAGCTCCAGCGAAGAGCCTTCCTCCGCAGCCAGTCCGCGAGCGCCGCCCTGAGTCCGGCGCGGCGTCCCTCCGGCGGCGGAGGCGGAATACGCCACGCCCGACCGGCCGCCGGATTCTGTGGAGTAGTCCTGTCCGGAACCTGCCGAACGCGCCTGCCCGCGGGAATAATCCGCAAAACCGGCGAACTGATTCGCAGTCCCCGCTGAACGCATCGCGGCGCTGCGGGACTGCGGCGTTTCACCCGGCAGGCGCTCCGCGCCAAGGCGCAACTCGCGCTCCGAAACATGGGAAACCGCCGCTGCCCGCCCCTGCGCGGCAGACTGCGCATATGACCCCTGTTCCACCGCTCGCGGCACCGAGGTAAATCCCTTTTCAACCTGAATGCTGTTGTCCCGCTGCTGCTGTTGCGCCCTTACGTCCGCAGCCTCGCGGGAACTGGCCATTCTGTCCATGGATTGCAGCGGAGAACCGGCATACGACACCGCCGTCTCCGTTCTTCCCGCGCCGTAAGCTGCGTCCATGCCCTGCCTGCTTTCCGCCGCGGAGGAGGCACCCGCCGCCGAAACAGACCGCACCGCCATTCTGCGCAACGCGGTCAGCGAACGGATGTCCGCGCCATCCGGAGACTGCTGCCCGCCGGACGGGCCGCTAACCCGCGCGCCGGAGCCGCCGGACGAACCGTTAAGAGTTCCCCTGGGAGCCGACGATGACGTTGAAGAACTTCCGGAGGACCGGGAACCGCCTTCAGCGGCCCCCGCAATGGTCCCGGACGCGGAGGTCCCGCCCGCGGAGGCAATCTTGCCCATGCTTGACGAGGCGGCCATTTTGGGTATATTGGTGTTGCCCCCCGGGCGGTTTAACGCCGTGGAGGAAGCCGGTTTTCCCGAGCCGCCGTCCCTGGAACCGGCGCCGGAGGAAACCGCACGGCTGCCTTCCGCCGCCGCTGAATATGCGCCCGCCGCGCCCCGCCCCGCCGCGGCCCCTGCGGCTGCCGCCGCGCCGCCCGCGCCCGCCGCGGACGCGCCGCCGGAGAGGCCCGCGCCCTCCCGGCTGCCGGAGAGGCCCGCCGCAACGCCGCCGCCGTCAGCGGAACCGCGCTCCGCCGCGCCGCCCTGAAAACCTCTCTGCCCGCCGCGCAGCGCGCCGCCTTTGCCCGCGCCGGAGGAGCCCGCCCTGCCCGCCGCGGCGCCGCCGCCGCCGGAACCGGCCCCGCCGGATGAGTTGCCGGCGCTTTCGGCAAACAGCGAGCCGCCGGAGCCTATCCTGCCGGAAAGGCCGCCGTTGCCGGAGGTGGTGGAGCCTACGGCGGAAGCCCTAAGTTCCGCCGGGGTGAAATCCGCGGGCGGCACCGTCCACGACATCGGGCCGCGCCGGCGCGCCGCCTCCTGCGCCGCGCGGTTGAATTTGGCATCGTCGCCGAAAGGCTTGTTGTTGAGAAGGATGGAGGAGACATTGGGCCGGGCCACCGGTATCGCGCTCCAGCGTTTTTTGGGCGGCGACGCCATGTCCACCGCCTTCTGGAAACCGGCGAAAAAAGCCACGCCGCTGCCGGCCCCTACCAGGCCCAGTATCAGGAATACCAGCGGTCTGTTGTCGTGGTCGCGTCTTTTCTTGTCCGCCATGACATACCTCTGCCCTGCTGAAAACGCCCTCCGGGCTTTCCATCAGTCCTACCATAAGTTTACCGCCTCAAACCGGCGGGCGCAACAGGAATCTATAACGTTGATTTGAAGCGGCGGCGCGCGGCCCAGGCCGCCGCCGCGCCCATTACGGCAAGCGCGCCCAGATAACGCAGGAACAGCCCCCAGTCGCCGCCTTTGAGCAGGATGTTGCGCGCCAGCGCGGCGAAATACATCAGCGGGTCCAGATACGCCGCCCAGCGCGCCGCGGGCGGGATATTTTCCACCGGAAACATTATGCCAGACAGCAGCATCGCCGGGAAAAGGAACATGAAGCCCCCCATCATCGCCTGCTGCTGCGTGGCGGCGAAAGTGGAAATCAGCGCGCCGATGTTGACGGTAACAAACACGAAAGCCAGCCCCGCCAGCGCCATTTGAATCGCGGGGCCGCGCAGCGGCACCCCGAATATGGCATACGCGGCGGCCATTATAAGCGGCACCTCAATGAACCCCAGCAAAATATAGGGGACGGTCTTGCCCGCTATTATTTCCGACGGCGACACAGGGGCCGACAGCAGGGTCTCCATAGTGCCGCTTTCGCGCTCGCGCGCGACGGCCATGCTGGTTACAATCACGGTGATGAGGCACAGTATCATGCTCATCACCCCCGGCACCATAAAAAGCGCGGATTCCATCGCGGGGTTGTAAAGCACCCGTATGTCCAGAGACGGCGGCGGGCCCGGCGGCATTTCGCGGGACACAACCGCTTTGACATACCGCTCCACCTCCCGCGCGCGCACCGGGTTGGAGGCGTCAACCAGAAGCTGCATTTTCGCGCCGCCGCGCGCCGCCGCGCGGGCCGGACCGCCCGGCGGCATCACCAGAACGGCTTCCGCCCCGCCGCTTTCAACAAGCCGGGCGTAGTCCCCGTCCGGCGCGTCTTTTGCCGGCGCGAACCAGCCGGAGGCCCCGGCGCGCTCCTCCAGGCGGGCGGCCAGCCTGTCGCCCGGACTGCGCGCGATCAGCAGCCTGATATTTTTAGCCTCGCTTGAAAGCGCAAATCCGAACACCGCAAGCTGCACCACCGGCACCAGAAAAATAAGCGCGCGCATTCTTTTGTCGCGCAGCGACTGGCGCAGCTCCTTGATTATAAAGCCGCGCAGGACTTTACTCATGGCTCCACATCCGTCTTGAATTTCAGGGTGGCCAGGGTTATGAGAACCGCGTCAAGCGCGGCCAGAGCGCAGAGCGGGCCGGCAGCCCCGGCAAGCCCGCCGCCCTTGAGGAAAATCCCCCTGCTTATCTCCATGAACCAGCGCGGCGGCAGAATTGCCGTCAGATATTTGAAAAAAAGCGGCATGTTCTCCACCGGAAAAATGAAACCCGACAGCAGGAAAGCCGGCAGCAGGCCAGATACCATCGCAAACTGCATCGCTATCTGCTGCTGGCGGGTAAGCACCGAAATCAGCAGTCCCTGCGCCAGCGCCGCCGTTACAAACATCGCGCAGGCCAGCCAGTAAACCGCCATATCGCCCGCCGCCGGGACGGAAAACACCAGCCGCCCCGCCGCATACACCGCCGCCGCGCCCGCAAGCCCCAGCAGAAAATAAGGGGCCAGTTTCCCCGCCACAATCTCAGACGGGCGCGCGGGGGTGGAAAGCAGCAGTTCCATGGAGCCGCGCTCCCATTCCCGCGCCACCGTCAGCGCGGTAAGCAGCACCGACAGCACCCCGATTATCACCACCGCCAGCCCCGGCACCACGAACCAGCGGCTGTTGAATTCCGGGTTGAACATGAACCGCGTCCGAATCTGCGGCGCGCCCTCCGGCGCGGTGGAGGCGGCCTCCGTGATTTGCGCGATATAACCCAGCGCCGCGCCGGCGCGCGCGTTGTCGGAGCCATCCACCAGCATCTGCGCCCCGCCGCCCCGCCGCCCGAAACGTTCGTTGATTACAAGCGAGCAGACCGCCTCCCCCGAATCCAGCGGCTGCACGGGCGAGGCCCCGCTTTCCGGCTCAATCCGCGCGAAATAGCCGGAGGAGGTGAATTTTTGCGCGAAATCGCGCGAGAGGCGCGAATTATCCCTGTCCCGCACCGAAAGCGGAATCCTGTCGTAATTGAGGTCTATCACAAACCCGAAAAAAAGCAGCAGCACCAGCGGCAGCCCCAGCGCCAGCGCGAGGGTGAACGGGTCCCGCAGCAGATGCTTGAATTCCTTTGCGGCGATGGCGCGGGCGCGCTCAATCCTCATGGGCCACCTTCAGGAAAACATCTTCCAGCGACGGCTCTATCCGGCGCGAGCGCATTTCCGGGCGGGCTTTGGCGAATTTTTCCCAGGCCGCGCCGTCGCGCGCCTCCACATGCCAGAACAGCCCGAAAGGCACAACCGGCCCCGCGCCGCAGGATTGCAGGTCGCGCGCGAAAGCCGCCTCCCCCTCCGGCGCGGACACCTCGTAGAGCGGGGCGGGAAAATGCGCGGCCCGCAGCCCCGCCGGAGAATCCAGCGCGATGATTTGTCCCGCACGCATGAACGCGATGCGCGAGCATTGCCCCGCCTCGTCCATGTAATGCGTGGTCACGAAAACGGTTTTTTCCCGCCCGGCCAGTTCGGTTATCAGTTTCCAGAACCGCGCGCGGGACAGGGGGGAGACGCCCGCCGTCGGCTCGTCCAGAAAAACGACTTCCGGCTCGTGCAGCAGCGCGGCGCACAGCGCCATTATCTGCCTGTCGCCGCCGGGCAGCTCGCCGGCCAGCGCGGCGGGCGCGCGGTCAAAGCCCGCAAACTCCAGCAGCCGGCGCGCGCGCACGCGAATCTGCCCGTCCGAAAGCCCGCGCAGCGCGCCGGCAAAAGCCAGGTTCTCCTCCACGGTCATATCGGGGTAAAGCGTGAATTTCTGCGACATGTAGCCGATTTTACGCTTGACCTCCGCCGCCGCGGAGCGCGCGTCCGCGCCGCAGACGGTTATCCGGCCCGCCGTCGGGACCAGCAGCCCGCAAATGGCGCGTATAAGCGTGGTCTTGCCCGCGCCGTTTGCGCCCAGAAATCCGAATATCTCGCCCGCGCCGGCCTTGAAAGACACGCCGTCCACCGCCCTGAAATCCCCGAAAGCGACGGATACATTTTCAACATCAACCGTAATCATTTGCCCGCCATGAAAAGTTCCGAAAAGTCTTTCGCGCCGTAATTGTCCAGCACGGATTGCGGCGGCCCGCTTGCTATAACCGAGCCGCCGTCCAGCAGATGCGCGCGGGCGCAGCGCAGCGCCTCGTCCATATACGAGGTTGACATTATTATCGTGGCGCCTTCGGCGCAGATTCCGCGCATGAGCTGCCACAGCTCCAGCCGGCTGACGGGGTCAACGCCTATGGTAGGCTCGTCCAGCAGCAGCAGTTTGGGCGAGCGCAGCAGCACGCAGGCCAGCCCCAGCTTTTTATACATCCCGCCGGAAAGCCGGCCCGCCCTGCGCTCCGCGAAATTTTCCAGCCTTGTCAGATGAAGCAGCCGCGCGCTTTTTTCCCTGAATTCACTTTCCGGCAGGCCGTAGAGGCCCGCGAAAAATTCCAGATGCTCCATGCACGAGAGGTCGGCGTAAAGGCTCTGCTCCTGCGGGAAATAGGCGATGCCTTCGCGCATTTGCTGGAACGGAACTTCCCGCCCGCCGGAAGAATAGGCGATTGCGCCCCCGTCCGCGCGCAGCAGCCCCGCCAGCAGCCGCAGCAGAGTGGTCTTGCCCGCGCCGTTTGGGCCTATAACGCCGTGCAGCAGCCCCCCTTCAAAATCCAGCGAGACGTTTTTGAGCGCGGCGTTTTTTCCGAGCTTTTTGCTTACAGCGTCCAGCCGGACCCGCGCGGAGCCGTCCATATCACTCCGGCAGCCGGACTTCCACCGTCATGCCGGGCTTGAGCAGGTTTTCCGGGTTTTTGAACACCACTTTAACACCGAAGACAAGGCGGGTGCGTTCTTTGCGCGTCTGGACGTTTTTGGGGGTGAACTCCGCCTCGTCGTTGACGACGGCGATTTTTCCGGGAAATTCTTTTTGCCCCAGCTCCGGCAGATACCCCGTTACTTCCATGCCCGTGGAGAGTTTGGCTATCATGTCGTGCGGGACATAGACCCAGCCGTAAACCTCGCTCAAATCCGCCACGGTGGCCAGCTTGGTTCCGGGCTGCACCAGCTCGCCGTTTTCGCGGTGCTTGTAGAGCATTTTGCCGTCCACCGGAGATTTTATGACGCACCAGGAGGCGCGCAGCGCGGCGTCGTCGCTGCGGTACTTGAGCCTGTCGAAATTCTCGCGCGAAAGCGAGCCGGACTCGTGCAGCCCGACGGCGCGCTCGTAATCCTTGCGCGCGATATCCGCGGCGAGTTTGGCGTCATCGCAGTCCAGCGATACCAGCGTCCGGCCTTTTTTGACGGAGCCGCCCTCCTCCGCGCCGTAGCCGGTTATCTGGCCGGAGATGCGGGCGGAGAGGTCTATCTCGGTGGCCTCTATGGTGGCGGCGTAAAGAAAGGGTTTTTTCGCCCGGAAATTCCAGGCCAGCGCGGCGGCAGCCGCAACGGCGGCAATGACGGCGATTTTGCGTTTATCCATAATCACTCCAGGCTTGCCAGCAGCGCAAGCTCCATCAGCATCTGCGCGTCGGTCAGCGCGGTCTGGGTTTTGGCCTCCAGCTCGCGCAGGTTGGCGGCCTCCAGCTCCAGATAGGTGGAACGGCCCGCGTTGTAGGAATCATACGTCAGCCGGGCGGCCTCCTCGGCCTCCTTTGCGGCCTGGATATTGAGCCGCTGCTGCGCCTCAAGCGAGGCGAAGGCGTCCGCCGCCTCGCCGAAATCGCGCCGGATTTCGCGGACAAGCTGGAGGCGGCGCTCGTCGGCGGAGAGGGCCATGCTCTCCTGCTGCTGCGAGAGAAAACCGTTTTTGCCGCTTTCAAAAAGCGGGAATGAAACCGCCGCCCCTGCGGAATTCTGCCCGAAACTATACAGCGACGGGCCGTTGGGATATTCCAGCGCCGAGCGCGCGGACAATGTTATTTTCGGCCCCGTGTCGGCCAGCCGGCTTTGCGCCGCCGCGCGGTAAGACGAGGCCGACAGTTCCAGCGCGCGCAGGCCGGGGCTGTTGAAATCCGGTTTGGCGGCGGCGTAGCGGCGCATTTTCTCAAGCAGGCCGGCGGCGGGCTCCGCGGAGACAAGCGCGGTGGGCGGCTCTATGCCGTAATCGCGGTAATTCAGCCGCCAGTCCAGCGGCAGCGAGGGGTCGTAGCCGCACTCGTCGCCGGAGACGGCGCACAGCGCGCGCAGCGCGGCGGACAAGTCGCTGCGCGCCTGGCGCAGCTGCCTGCCGCGCTCCAGCAATTGCTGGTGGGACATCAGTTCGTCCAGCCGGGTCTTTACGCCGGCGGCGGCGTTGAGCGAGATGTCGCGGTACTGCTCCGCCGCCAGCTTGTGCTGGCCCGCCACCAGATACAGCCGCTCCAGCGAGTATTGCGCCCGGAAATAAGCCATGCGCGCGGCAAGGGCGACCTGGCGGGAGATGTTTTTTACTTCCTCTTCCTTTGCCAGCGCCAGCTTGTCGGCGCTTTCATGCGCCAGGGCGCGCGCCCCGGCGTCGTAAACTGTCCAGTAGGCGGCGGGGCCTATGGAATAATTCCAGTTGTCGCCCAGATACTGCTTTCCGACTATGGGCAGCGTCATCGCCGGAATAACGCCGGAGTATTTCAGCCAGCCTTCCATTGCAATGCGCGGATACAGCGGCGAGAGCAGCGCATTCTCCGCGCTGATGGCGGCGGCAAGCTCGGCCCGCGCGCTTTTAAGCTGATGCGACGAGGAAAACGCCGCCTCCTCGCAGCCGGAGAGCGAAAGCGAAACCGCCTGCTGCGCCCGGCAGTCGGCGCAGAGCAGAAATAACGCAATCAGAACAGTCATCGGCATACTTTAGTAAACCCAGAAGTCGCGCGGATACACAAGGACAAGCGGCTCCGTCTCGCCGCGGCCTTCAAGCCAGCGTCCGTATTTCAGCGCCATCGCCTCCGGCGCGATGGCGAAAGTTTTGGCCCCCGGCTCTTTTGACAGCGGCCTGCCCGGCAGCGGCAGCGCGCGCCCCGCCGCCAGCGGCGCGCGGCGGGAAAGTTCGGCGGGCGCGTCCGGCCTTGCGCCAAGCGAGAGCAGCGCGGTCTTGAACCGGCGCACAATTTCCGGCGAAAGTCCGTCCGCGAAATCGCAGGCGGCGGCGTAGCCGCGCGCGGACGGCGAGTCGCCGCCGCGGTAATCGCCAAAACAGTTGGACAGCGCGTAATCCGCCAGATACGGCTGCGGCGGCACCGGCTTTTCCGCGACGGAGGCGGCAAATTCCAGCGTAAGC
Organism: Elusimicrobiales bacterium; assembly: GCA_041651175.1. Taxonomy (NCBI): domain Bacteria; kingdom Pseudomonadati; phylum Elusimicrobiota; class Elusimicrobia; order Elusimicrobiales; species Elusimicrobiales bacterium. The sequence goes on from JBAZJT010000004.1 coordinate 148,209, forward strand.
GGGAGGTCGGGGCAGCGCTCGGCATAATAAGAGAACTTTCCGCTGGCGGGGTTTGCGCCTATTCCGTTGCTGTAGGCCAGCCCGGCGTCCCATGTTTTCATAAACAGCCCGTGCGGCCCGCCGCCGCCCAGCAGCTTAAGCGCGAGGAACCGCCACAGCTTCTCCTCGTCCGTATCCCTGTAGGACACGCCTTCGGCCCTGGTCAAAATCACGCCGGAGGAGCCGGCGGCGTTGACGAAAGCGCCGTGAACCAGCCGCCCGGCGGCGGGACTGCGTTTTCGCACATTGGAAAGGACTATATCCGCGCCCGCGGGCGCAGCCGGGCGTTCCGCGGCGGCGGGCAGTTTGGAAAGCACGGCGTCAACCGCGCGCAGCGCGGCGGCGGCATTGGCGGGCGAGCCGGCAACGGCGGCGCGCGCATTGTTGCGGTCAAGCAGTCTGCCCAGCGCGGCTTTCAACCCGCCCAGCGCGCCCTCCGGGCCGGAGCGCAGCGCGCGCAGGAATTCTCCCGCCAGGAAAGCCGTGTCGCCGCGCGCGCTTTGCGGCGGGAAGCGGCGGATATTCCACTCCAGCGATTCCAGCAGCCAGCGCGGCAGCGGCGCGCCGGGGCGCAGTTCGCCGGAGGCGGCCAGTTCCTCCAGCGCGCGCGGGGCCGCGTCATCGGCGAGCATGACGCGCAGCCGCTCCAGATGGAACAGTTCCGTAAACGGGCTGTGCAGGCTCATAAACAGCGCATCATCGCTGTGGAAAAAGCCGGAGGCGGCGTCGCGCGCCCAATGCTCTTCGGAATGGTTGAACATCCCGCGTATTTCCTGGACGGATTCGTCTATAATATCGCGCAGCCGCGCCGTGTTCCCGGCGGAGAGGTCATGGCGCAGCAGGCAGTTTTCCAGCCACGCGGCGGCGGCGGGAATTTCCTCCGCGCGCGCCGCGGAGGCGGATATCGCAATCTCCGCCCTGCCCGTGGCGGTGTTGGAGGAGACAAAAGACGACAGCGCGAATATCTCCGCCCGCCAGCGCTCTATCATGGCGGCGTAATCCAGAGTTTGACCGGAGGCGGTTTTAACGCCCGTATCCGCCAGCGCGCTTGAGAGCAGCGGCGCGCAGAGGCAATCCTCCGGCTTCAGCGCGGCGAGGTTGAAAAACAGGGTTATGTCCGTAAACGGCGTCTCGCCCACGGTGGCGGCCAGCGCGGGCGCGCCGCAGGGCAATACCGACGGGAAAACCGTTATCCCGTCGTCCAGCGTAAGCGGCGGGCTCTCCACAAAAGGCGGCCTGGGAATTGCGTCCAGTTCGCTTTCCAGGCGCAGGGTATCGCGCCGGGACTCTTCAAATTTGAGTTTTAACGGCTCTTCGCCGCGCGCGTTAAAACGGGTTTCCAGTTCCCCGCGCGCATAATCCAGCCGGGCGGCTTTATCCGCGGCGCGCCGCTCCAGCAGCCGCGAGTCCGGCTTGGAGGAGCAGCAGAACGGGATTTCGTCCAGCCCGTTTTTGGCGGCGGTCTCCCGCCAGATGTTCTGGCCGGAGTTTATGCGCCGCTCCAGAACATCTATCGCCTCAAGCTGCGCGACGGGGCGTATAAAGCCGCCGGTTTCCTCCAATGCCCGCAGATGGCGGTGCCAGCCGATGCCGCCGCCCCTGTCGCCGAATCTGGGAGGATTATCCAGAAATTTCAGCATCATCCGCCGCCGCGAGCTTAAAAGCGAGACCGCCTTTTCGCGCATCTCCCCCGCGCCGGCGCCGGACGCCATCCATTGCGCCCGCGCGGTTATCACCTCGCGCATTTCTGAAAGCATGGCCCGGCTGATATTTTCCGGCGGCAGCGCGGCGGCGTAAACCCCCGCGATATTGGAGGGCGCATCCTCGGCAAAGCCGTCCACCGCCGCCGCGCCGCAGTCGCATTTATGCGACGAGCTGTCCACCAAATCGCGGTGCAGGTAAGACGTCTCCCCCCCGGCCAGAATTTCCATGAAAAGCGAAAACGCCAGCCTCTCGCCGTAACCGGGCCGCCGCGCCGGTTTCCAGGCGAAAACCGCGTCCTGCGGCGACTGCGCGTCGCCGGAGGGATAGGGGGCTATCACCATCTCCCCGGAGGCGGCAGGCGAGAAATCCGGCATTTCCTGCGCGCCGCCGCCCGCCCCCTGCGGCAGCCAGGCGGAGAGTTTTTCCAGAAACTCGCCCGGCGGCATTTCCGGCGGCAGCGCGGCTATCAGTTCGGCGCGCGCCATATTCCTGTAGTTGGCGGCGTGGAAAGCGCGCACCAGCGCGGGGGAAAGCCCGCGCATGGCCTCCGGCGCGCCGCCGCTTTCCCGCGCCAGCGGGTGGTTCGCGCCGTAGGCCAGTTCCGCCAGCGCGCGCCACAGCGCGTAGGACGGCTTTTCCGACGCCGCCAGCATCTCGTTGTAGACCGTGCCCTTCTCCTCCAGCGCGTAGCCGGAGGAGGAGAACGCCGCGTCAACATTGTAAATCTCGCGCCGCGCCTCCTCGTCCGAGAAATCCGGTTCCAGCAACGCGGAGAAAAATCGCTCCGCCAGCCGCAGGAAGGCGTCTTTTCCGCCGGCGCAGGAAAACTGGTAATTGGTGATGTCGGGATAGGTGGCAGCGGTGTTTTCGGCCAGGCAGGCGTCAAACATCATGCTAAGCCGCTTGCCCTGCCTGCCTTTGCCCAGGACTATATGCTCCAGCGCGTGCGCCTCGCCCCCGTCGCCAGCCGGCAGCGTCTGAAAACAGATTGACAATTGCGGCAGGCAGTTAAGGCGCAGCAAATCCGCCGGCAGTCCGTTGGGATGCACAAACCGCGCGCCCACCGGCGCGCCGAGATGGTTGGTATAGACCGCGCGGACACGCCAGCCGCAAAAATCCTGATTTTCGGAGAGTCCCGAGTAATCCGCCTCAGCCGGTTTCATATTAGAACAGTCTAAAAGAAAATGGCGGGTTTGACAACCGCCGGAAAAACCGTTATACTATAACAGCGTCTGGGAGGAGTCGCCTAGCGTCTCCTAAGAAAAGCCGAACGGCTTTATCCCCAGTCGCTTTTTTTTGACCGCTTATCATGTACTTCTGCTACGTGGATGAATCCGGAACGCCGGACGACGGAACCACCAGCCACTACGTGCTGGCCGGAATCTCGCTGCCTGTTCTGGAATGGAAAAAATTTGAGCAGACAGTGAACACGCTGAAGACGAGATGGGGCATAGCCGGCGCTGAAATTCACACCGGCTGGCTGCTGCGTTCCCTTATTGAGCAGAAGCAAATCCCCGGTTTTGACGGTTTGCCACGCGCCGAACGGAAAATACGCGTTGAGATTTTCAGGAAAGAGGAAATTCTGCGTTTGCAGAAAAGCAATCCCGGACAGGTATCGCAGATAAGGAAAAATTACAGAAACACCGAACCGTATACCCATCTCACCCTGGCCGAACGCCGGGAGCTTGCCTCCCAGTTTGCCGACATAATAGGGGGATGGGGGCATATCCGCCTGTTTGCCGAATGTGTGAACAAACCATTTTTCGGAGCAAAATTTCCCGGCGTCTCTGTGGCCGAATCGGCCTTTGAACAGCTTGTTTCCAGATTTGAATGCTATCTTGATGTCACCTCTCTCGGCCAGTCCGCTGATAACATGGGCGTGCTGATTCACGACAATAACCAGACAACCGCAAAAAAACTGCGGGACCTGATGATGGAATTCCACAGGCGCGGCACATCCTGGCGGGAAATAACGCACATCATAGAAACTCCCCTGTTTGTTGACAGCCAGTTGACAAGCCTCATTCAGGCCGCGGATATTTGCGCCTATGCCCTGAGACGCTATCTGGAAAACGGCGAAGACCGGCTTTTTGACAAAATCTATTCCCGCGCCGACAAAAAAAACGAAAGAGTCGTTGGGGTGAGGCATTTCACGGACCCCGCCAAGCTATGCAACTGCAAAATATGCGTTTCAAGATGACGGCTGCGGACAAAGCCCCGCGTTTTGAACCCTCCGTGGACGGCGGGCTGCGCGGCATAGCCGCCACGGTTTATGTGGACCGCGCCCAAAGCACCCAGGATATAGCCCGCGCGCTGGCCGAAACCGGCGCGCCGCAGGGAACCCTTGTAATCGCCGGCGAGCAGTCCGGCGGCAGGGGCCGGCTGGGGCGGAACTGGCACTCCGCGCCCGGCGGGCTTTACATGAGCCTTATCCTGCGCCCCAAAGCCGCCCCGGCGGATTTGAGCGCGCTGGGCATAGCCGCGGCGGAAAGCGCGGCAAAGACGCTGAAATCGCTCTACGGCCTTAAAACGCGCGTCAAGCCGCCAAACGACGTTCTTGCGCTTGACCCGGCAAAACGCGCGTACCGGAAAATATCCGGCATACTGGCCGAGGCCCCCTGCGCCGGCGCGTCGGCTGAATGGATAGCGCTTGGCATGGGCGTCAACCTCTCAAACGCGCTGGCCCGGGAATTGGATTCGGCCACGACGGTAAAACGCATCACCGGAAAAACGCCCGCGCGCGACGAGTTTCTGAAAGCCTTCTTCTCCGATTTCTGGAACAAGTATTCGGCATGGGAATTGCAGGCGGCCTCAAGGCGGAGATAAAAGGTATCGCGCTGGACTGCGGCGCGACTTCCGCCGGCATAGCCTCCGCGGAGCCGCTTTCGGCGGAAATCCCGCGCATCGCCGGATACGTCCGCTCCGGCCTGCCGCCGGGGATGGAATATATAGCCCGCCCGCCGCGCCTTCACGCCGATATAAGGGAATGGTTCCCCCCCGCGAAATCCGCGCTGATATGCGCCTTCGGCTACGGCGGCCTGCTGCCGGAACTGCGGCTTGAAATGCCGCCGGCGGAGCTGGACGCGCGCATGAAACTGCGCGGCCACGCGCTGGACAGCCATTTTTTCAAATATAAAACCGTGAAAGCGGCGGCCTTTTCCGTTCTTGATTATCACGCGGCGGTGAAAGCCGCGCTGAGAAAAATGCTGGCCCGCGCACGGGAAAAATATCCGGGGCTTGAGGGGAAAATTTTCTGCGACACTTCCCCGGTTCTGGAAAAGGCGCTGGCGGCCAGGGCCGGGCTTGGCTGGATAGGCAGGAACACATTGCTGCTTACGCCGGAATGCGGCAGTTTTCTGGTGCTGGGAGGAATTGCGCTGTCGGCGGAACTGGAACCGGATTCCGCGCCCGGATACTCCGGCTGCGGCGATTGCAAAGCCTGCCTGGCCGCCTGCTCCAACGGCGCGTTATCGGATTACAGGCTGAACCCCGCCCTCTGCTCGTCGTGGCGGAACATCCCCCGCAAAACTCCGCTTTCGGAAAAAGACGCCCTTTTATGCGGCGACCGCGCCGACGGCTGCGATATCTGCCAGAGGGTTTGCCCCCGCAATCACAGCGCAACGGCGCGGTCTGCGATATTCAAACCGCGGTCTTGATTACCGACACCAGCTCCGACGCGGAAAACGGCTTTGTCACGAAAGACTTCACCTGCCCGAACTTGTCAAACAGCGATTTGGACTGGACAAGCGCGGTTATCACCACTATCGGTATTTTCTTTGTGGTGTCGTCCTGCGAGAGCTGGCTTGCTATCGCGTGGCCGTCCATGCAGGGCAAAATGACGTCCAGCAGAATCACGTCGGGCATTGTCTCCTTTATTTTGACAACTGCGTTTCTGCCCGTTTCCTGCCCGGCGACCTCAAACCCTTCCTGGCGCAATGCGGCTTCTATGACTTCCAGCAGTTCCGGCGAATCCTCAACTATGAAAACTTTTTTACCCATGCGCAAATTTTACCTTCTCTGAAACGGGCAAGTCAACACAAACCGCGCGCGGCGGATGAACGGCAACGGCAAACGGCGGTTTATCCACAGATTGATCACAGATTTTCACAGATTATCCAGACTCTTTCCCTTACCCCGGAAATTGCAGTTGGTTGCGAGAACCGAGGCGGCAGCTGGCGCGGACAGTCCGACGCAGAATTTGACGAGCATACCCGCAGGGTATGTAAGGAAAATTATGCACAGGAATGTCCCGCCAGCCACCGCCGAATTCCGCAATCCAACTGCAATTTCCGGGTTACCTGAATGTTTCAGTTGGCTTGCGGAATTCGCCAAAAAATCGCTTCATATTTGCTTCTAAAATTTTCCTTACAGGCCAACAGGCCTGCTCGGAAAATTTTATGCGCAAAATTGCGCATAACTCAAAATCTGTGATCAATCTGTGGATAAAAACTCCCCGCCGTAAAGCGGTCCCGTCTTTAACAGCTTTTATCACGGATTACCAGCCTGTGGAAGCTATTTCCCCTGCTTGTCCTCAAGGGCTTTAAGCCGGTTGGTCAGCGCCCGGATAGCCTCGGCCTGCGCCGCGTTCTCCGCCCGGAGGGCCTTCATTTCCTCATCCTGCCTGTCGCTGGCGGCCTTGAGTTCCTTGACCGACTCTATCATCGGGGCCGCCATGGCGTCGTATGATACCACCTTAAATCCCTCGCGCGTCGTCCGCACGGCCTCGGGCATGACTTTTTCAAGCTCCTGAGCTATAATGCCGTCGTCACGCTGTCCGTCCGATTTCCATTTGAAGCTCACGCCGCGCAGTTTGGTGATGATGTCCAACCCCTTGCTGGTGTTAATATCGGTTTTCAGCCGTTCATCCGAATTGTGATAATAGTTGTTGGCGTACACATCCCCTGTCACCGTCAGCTTCGCCGAACCGGCTCCGGCGTTGAATATGGACATTGTGTGCGCGCTGGAATCATTCCAGAAGAAGCGCCCATCGCCGCCGTAATTGTCAAATGTGAAGCTGCCATTGGAACCCGCGCCGGTCATGGTTATCTCGGCGCCTTCGTTGGAGCCGTCCTGCGCGCGCATTCTTATAGAGCCGGCCTCGGTGTAGAACGTGCCGGCCACATCCAGCCGTCCCGCCGGCGCGGTGCTGCCTATGCCGATTAAGTTGCCGGTTGTAACCGTAAGCGCCGGCACGGAGCCGGGCACGCTCAGATAGAATTTGGAGGTGTTCGGGTCCGCCACCAGGTCCCAGAAACCGTTGTAGCCACCGTCAACACTGCGCAGCGTCAGTATAGCGGGCCGGGTGGAGCCTGTGGCGACAACCGTCAAAGTTCGCAGCGCATCCCCGGGATCAGTGCCGGAGCTATAGTTGCTGCCGGGGGCCGCCGCTATTGTTGTCCCCAGCGCCCGTAAGCCGGTATCGCCGGAACTGTTGTTGAGCCATGTTGTCCCGATAACATCCAGTTTGGCTACCGGCGCCGTTGACCCTATCCCCACGCTCCCCTGCAGTACCGTCTTTGTGATGCTGGCATTGCCCAACGTCGCGCTGTTGCTGCCGTTCCCTCTGCCCGCGTAGCCGATTACGATTTCATTGGTCTCCGCGTCAGCCGCCGGCCTTGCGTCGTAGCCGAGATAAACTGAATTCGTCGGTGTCAAATTCTGACTGGTTCCCGTGCCGTAATACATGCCCGCCTGATAGCCGATAGCGGTGTTATACCCGCCTGTGGTGTTGTAGTACAGCGTCCGATAGCCAAAAGCGGCATTACCGGCGCCTGTGGTGTTGCCGTACAACGCCTGATACCCATTGGCGGTGTTATTACCGCCCGTGCTTTGGCCGGACACGCCGTACATCGCCTGATACCCGTTGGCGGTATTATTGGCGCCCGAAGTGTTGTACAAAAGCGCCTGCATACCCACAGCGGTATTGTAGTTGGCAGTATTGCTGCCAAGGGCGCTCACGCCAACCCCCGTGTTGTTGGAGCCGGTATTGAAGCCAAGCGCGGCAGCACCAACGGCGGTATTATTGTTGCCGGCACTTTCCCCGGACACGCCAAATATCGCCCCATACCCGATAGCGGTATTGTTGCCCCCGGTCGTGTTATAAAGAAGCGCGCGGTAGCCGTTGGCGGTATTGCTGTCCCCTGTGGTAGTGGCGTTGCCCGCCTGACAACCCACAAGCGTGTTGTACAAACCGTCGCTCGCATTCGCCGCCCCTGCGGCGTTGCCCAGGAACGTCCCGGCAACAGCGTTGTCGACATTCATCAGGTTGCTGATAACAGCTCTCGTAACACTGGTGTTCCCCAACGTAACGCTGTTGCTCCCGTTGCCTCTGGCGTTATAGCCGATGACTATTTCATTAGTATCCCCGTCCGCCGCGGGCCGCGTGTCGTAACCCAGATAAACCGAGTTGGCGGTGGTCTGGTTCGCGCCGCCGGCGGTTATATATCGGCCCGCATTATACCCCATCGCAACGTTGTAGTTGCCCGTGGTGTTGCTATAAAGCGCGGCGGTGCCAGTGGCGCTATTGCCAGTTCCTGTGGTGTTCCCGTAAAGCGCCTGATAACCATAAGCGGCATTGTTGCTCCCCGTGCTTTGGCCGGATACGCCCTGCATCGCATACATGCCGGTGGCGGTATTATTAGCGCCTGTGGTGTTGTAATAGAGCGCGTCGGCGCCGATGGCGGTATTCTGTGTGCCTGTGGTATTGCTGTAAAGCGCCGAATAACCATAGGCGGCATTATTGGCGCCTGTGGTATTGCCGGCAAGCGCCGCATAACCATTGGCGGTATTATAGCTGCCCGTGCTTTGGCCTGAAACGCCCAGCATCGCATACATGCCGGTGGCGGTATTGTTGCTGCCTGTGGTGTTCTCTTTAAGCGCGTTGGCGCCGATGGCGGTATTATAGTTGCCTGTGGTTTTGTACCCCGCATAATAGCCAAAAGCGGCATTATCACTGCCGGTGTTATAAAATAGCGCCCTCTCACCAAAAGCGGAATTCTGGACGCCTGCAATGTTGGTATATAGCGCCTGCAAACCAAACCCGGAATTATCGGAGCCGGTGGTATTGGCTTTCCCGGCTTCCATGCCCACAAAAGTATTACTGTCGCCCGTGGTGTTGGAATTGCCCGCCTGATAGCCGACAAACGTGCTGTAATACCCGTCGCTCAGATTTCCCGCTCCCGCGCCGTTGCCTAAAAATGTAGCGGAAGCCGCATCATAGAAGTTGATGTAGTTGGTTACCGCTATCGCCGTGCTGAATGTCTGCGCCGCCGACCACGTATGCGCGCCGGTCTGCGCGGTCGCCAATGTCGGGTTCGGGTATGTGCCGGTCAAATCGCCAGCCGCGTTTCCGGTAGGCGCAGCGCCAGTGATGGTTACATTCGTCGCTGAAGTTATCCGGCCTTTCGCATCAACCACAAGCTGCGCAACCTGCGTCCCGCTGCCGTAGCTCCCGCTGGTAACCCCGCTTGTCGCCAGCGTCGGATTCGGGTAGGTGCCGGTCAAATCCCCCGCCGCAGACCCGCCGGGCGACACATTCGTCAGCGCGGATCCATTGCCCGAGAACGCCGTAGCCGTTACCGTCCCCACAACCTGCAATGCCGTTGACGGATTGATTGTCCCTATCCCCACGCTCCCCTGCAGCACCGTCTTGGTGATGCTGGCATTGCCCAATGTTACGCTGTTGCTCCCGTTGCCTCTGGCAGCGTAGCCGATAACGATTTCATTGCTGTCGCCGTCGGCGGACGGCCTTGCATCGGTACCCAGGTAAACCGAATTGTACGAGGTCGCATTCTGACCGGTTCCCGTTCCGTAATATCGCCCGGCATTATAACCCATCGCAATGTTATTGTCAGCCGTGGTGATGTGGTAAAGTGCAGCATAACCGAAAGCCGAGTTGTTGGCACCCGTGGTATACCCGCCAAGCGCAGCCGCGCCAAATGCCGAATTGTCGCCGCCCGTGCTTTGGCCGGATACGCCAAGCATTGCCTGATACCCGTTGGCGGTATTATTGTTGCCCGTGGTGTTGAAATTGAGCGCGTTAACCCCAAAAGCCGCATTATTGACGCCTGTGGTATTGCCGGCAAGCGCCGAATAACCAGTGGCGGTGTTATAGCCGCCCGTGCTTTGGCCTGCCACGCCTAACATCGCATTTCCGCCGATGGCGGTATTATAGTTGCCGGTGGTGTAGTATACGAGCGCCTGATAGCCATACGCGCTATTATAACCGCCCGTGGTGCTATACTTAAGCGTGCTGACGCCGTTGGCGGTATTAGCTATACCCGAAGAGTTGGTGTAAAGCGCCGCATAACCGATGGCGGTATTGGCGTTACCCGTGGTGTTGCCACTACCGGCATACCTCCCGAAGAAGCTGTTGTAAGAGCCGTCGCCGCCGCTCGTATAGGAGGAACTCTGCCCGCCGCCGCCAATGGATATGTTGTGGCCGACTGCGCCGGACGGTTTGTAGCTGCTTATCAGAATATCTTCTCCACTGGTAGTGATATTCACCGCGTCGGTAAACGTCTGCGCCGCCGACCACGTATGCGCGCTGCCCTGCGCAGTCGCCAATGTCGGGTTCGGATACGTCCCCGTCAAATCACCAGCCGCTGAACCGGCAGGCGCAACGCCGCTTATCGTAACATTGGTCGCCGCCGTAACCCGCCCTTTCGCGTCAACGGTAAGCTGCGCAACCTGCGTCCCGCTGCCGTAGCTGCCGCTGGTAACCCCGCTGGTTGCCAGCGTCGGATTCGGATAAGTTCCGGTTAAATCGCCCGCTGCCGTCGTGGTGGTGTAAATGCCGTTTGTAACAGTGGCCGCGTTGCCCGTTATGCTGCCTACTATACTCTGGCTGAAGGTCTGCGCCGCGCTCCATGTATGCGCGCTGCCCTGCGCGGTCGCCAAAGTCGGGTTTGGATATGTTCCAGTCAGTTCGCCTGCCGCGCTGCCGGACGGCGGCCCGCCCACCTGGCTGCCGTTCCAGTACAGGCTGCCGCCGTTATTATACAGCGCAGCCGTCGTATTCGTCGGCACGCCCGCCGCTATCCTTATACCCGTGTTGCTGCCGGAACCCGTCACATCCAAAGCGTTCGCGGTGGGGTTCACCGTCCCTATCCCAACACTGCCATACAGCACGGTCTTTGTGATGCTGCTGTTGCCCAGCGTCGCGCTGTTGCTCCCGTTGCCTCTGGCCGTGGAGCCGATTACGATTTCATTAGTCTCCGCATCCGCCGCCGGCCTTGCGTCGTAGCCCAGATAGACTGAGTTGCTCGGCGTCGCATTCTGGCCGGTTCCCGCGCCGTAATACCGCCCGGCTTCATTGCCAACGGCGGTATTATAGGCGCCGGTGGTGTTGTTGTAAAGCGCCAAAAAACCGTTGGCGGTGTTATTGCTGCCAGTATTGGCAGAAAGCGCGCCGGAACCCGTGGCGGTATTATAGTTGCCTGCGGTATTGTAATAAAGCGCGCTCTGCCCGATGGCGGTATTCTGTTCGCCTGTGGTATTACTGTAAAGCGCCGCATAGCCATAGGCGGCATTATAGTTGGCTGTGGTATTGCCGCGAAGCGCCTGATAACCATTGGCGGTATTATAGCTGCCCGTGCTTTGGCCGGACACGCCCAGCATCGCGCTTGCGCCGATGGCGGTATTCTGGCTGCCTGTGGTGTTGTAATAAAGCGCCTGATCACCATTGGCGGTATTATTGCCGCCAGTCGTGTTGCTATAGAGCGTCTGGCTGCCGACCGCAGTGTTGTTGTCGGAACTCTGGGCCGATGCGCCGAACATCGAATAATGGCCTATGGCGGTGTTGTTTGAACCGGTAACGTTGTAATACAGCGCAGCCACGCCGACACCGATATTTCCCAGACCCGTAGTAACGCCATGCTGGGACGCATAACCAAAAGCGGTATTGAAAGCGCCCGATGTGTTGCTAATGCCGGCAGTTGCCCCGAAAAAGCTGTTGTATGACCCGGCGCTGCCGCTTGTAAAAGAGGAGTTCTGCCCGCCCCCGCCGACAAATATGTTATACCCGATGGCGCCCGTCGGCTTGAAACTGCTTATCAAAACATCCTGCCCGCTAGTGGTAACATTGACCGCGCCGGTAAACGTCTGCGACCCGCTCCAGGTATGCGCGCCGGTCTGCGTGCCGGCCAATGTCGGATTCGGATACGTCCCCGTCAAATCACCAGCCGCTGAACCGGCAGGCGCAACGCCGCTGATGGTTACATTCGTGGCCGCAGTAACCCGCCCCTTCGCGTCAACAGTAAGCTGCGCAACCTGCGTGGTGTTGCCGTAACTGCCTGAAGTTACACCGCTCGTCGCCAGTGTCGGGTTCGGATAGGTACCGGTCAGGTCGCCCGCCGCAGACCCGCCGGGCGACACATTCGTCAGCGCGGACCCGTTGCCCGAGAACGCCGTAGCCGTAACCGTCCCCACCACCTGCAATGCCGTTGACGGATTGATTGTCCCTATCCCCACGCTCCCCTGCAACACGGTCTTTGTGATACTGCTGTTGCCCAATGTTACGCTGTTGCTCCCGTTACCCCGGGCCGCATAGCCGATAACAACTTCATTGCTGCCGCCGTCCGCGGACGGTCTTGCATCGGTACCCAGGTAAACTGAATTGACCGAGGTCGCATTCTGTCCGGTTCCCGCGCCGTAATACATGCCCGCCTGGCTGCCGATAGCGATATTATTGCTGCCCGTGGTGTTGTAGAAGAGCGCTTCATAACCATCAGCCGAATTATTGGCGCCGGTGGTGTTGCCGGCAAGCGCCTGATAACCGTTGGCCGTGTTATAGCTGCCCGTGCTTTGGCCGGACACGCCCAGCATCGCATACATGCCGGTGGCGGTATTATCGCTGCCTGTGGTGTTTTGGCGAAGCGCCTGATAGCCGTTGGCGGTATTCTGCAAGCCTGTGGTGTTGTACTGAAGCGCCTGATAACCATAAGCGGCGTTATTGCCGCCCGTGGTGTTGCCGGCAAGCGCCTGATAACCATAAGCGGCATTATTGCTGCCCGTGCTTTGGCCGGACACGCCCAGCATTGCCTGATAGCCGGTGGCGGTATTCTGTGCGCCTGTGGTGTTGTAGGCAAGCGCGGCGGCGCCGCCGGCGGTATTGTTGCTGCCCGTGGTGTTGTACTGAAGCGCGTTGACGCCGTTGGCGGTATTATTTGTACCCGAAGAGTTGGTGTAAAGCGCCGAATAACCGATGGCGGTATTGAGAGCGCCCGTGGTGTTGCCCTGTCCGGCACCCTTCCCGAAAAAGCTGTTGTAAGAGCCGTCGCTGCCGCTCGTATAGGAGGAACTCTGGCCGCCCCCGCCGATGAATATGTTATAACCGGTTGCGCTGGCCGGCTTGTAGCTGCTTACCAGAATGTCTTGCCCGCTGGTGGTGATGTTTACCGCGCCCGTGAATGTCTGTGTAGCCGACCACGTATGTGCGCCGGTCTGCGTGCCGGCCAATGTCGGATTCGGATACGTCCCCGTCAAATCACCAGCCGCTGAACCGGCAGGCGCAACGCCGCTGATGGTTACATTCGTGGCCGCAGTAACCCGCCCTTTAGCGTCAACCGTAAGCTGCGCTACCTGTGTGGTGTTACCGTAGCTGCCTGAAGTTACACCACTAGTCGCCAATGTCGGATTCGGGTAGGTACCAGTGAGGTCCCCCGCCGCCGACCCGCCGGGCGACACATTCGTCAGCGCGGACCCGTTGCCCGAAAACGCCGTAGCCGTAACCGTCCCCACCACCTGCAAAGCCGTTGACGGATTGATTGTCCCTATCCCCACGCTCCCCTGCAGCACGGTCTTGGTAATGCTGCTGTTGCCCAACGTCGCGGTGTTGCTCCCGTTGCCTATGGCCGAAGCGCCAATTACGATTTCATTGGTCTCAGCATCAGCCGCAGGCCTTGCCTCGTAACCTATGTAGATCGAACTGGACGGCGTCTGGTTATGCCCCGGTCCAGCTCCGTAAAGCAGGCCGGCATTAACTCCAACAACCGTGTTATACGCTCCCGTGGTATTATATGCTGCCGCATTGACGCCCACAACCGTGTTATAGCTGCCCGTATTAGTGTAAAGCGCGGAATTGCCAATGGCAGTATTCCAATTGCCGGAACTTTGCCCGGAAACACCACGCAACGCTTCCTTGCCAACGGCGGTATTGATGATGCCCGTGGTATTGTAGTAAAGCGCCTGACTGCCAATCGCAGTATTGGAAGCTCCTGTGGTGTTGTCGTTACCGGCATCCACTCCGAAAAAGCTGTTATAGGACCCATCGCTGCCGCTCGTATAGGAGGAGCTCTGACCGCCCCCGCCGATGAATATGTTATAACCGCTGGCGCCGGAAGGCTTGTAGCTGCTCATCAGAATGTCTTGTCCGCTTGTGGTGATATTCACCGCGCCCGTGAATGTCTGCGTAGCCGACCACGTATGCGCGCCGGTCTGCGCGGTCGCTAAAGTCGGGTTGGGATAGGTCCCGGTTAAGTCACCCGCCGCAGCGCCGGAGGGTGCAACACCGCTTATAGTCATATTCGTAGCCGATGTAATGCGCCCTTTCGCATCCACCACAAGCTGCGGAACTTGTGTGGTGTTGCCATAGCTGCCTGAAGTTACACCACTGGTCGCCAGCGTCGGGTTCGGATAGGTGCCGGTTAAGTCGCCAGCCGCTGTCGTGGTCGTATAAATACCGTTCGTCACGGTCGCCGCGTTGCCGGTGATACTGCCGATTATGCTCTGTGAGAATGTCTGCGCCGCGCTCCATGTATGCGCGCTGCCTTGCGCGGTCGCTAAAGTTGGATTCGGATAGGTCCCCGTCAGTTCGCCCGCCGCGCTGCCGGACGGAGCCACCCCGCTGATGGTTACATTGGTCGCCGAAGTGATGCGCCCTTTCGCGTCAACCGTAAGCTGCGCAACCTGCGTGGTATTGCCGTAGCTCCCTGAAGTTACGCCACTGGTCGCCAGCGTCGGGTTCGGATAGGTCCCTGTAAGGTCGCCCGCTGCCGCGCCGGACGGCGGCCCGCCCACCTGACTGCCGTTCCAGTACAGGCTGCCGCCGTTATTGTACAGTGCAGCCGTCGTGTTTGTCGGCACACCCGCCGCTATCCGTACGCCAGTGTTGCTGCCGGAACCGGTTACATCCAAAGCGTTCGCCGTCGGCGCTGTCGTCCCTATCCCGACACTGCCGTACAGCACGGTCTTGGTAATGCTGCTATTGCCCAATGTTACGCTATTGCTCCCGTTACCCCGCGCCGCATACCCGATGACAATTTGATTGGTCTCTCCGTCCGCTGCTGGCCTTGCGTCAGACCCCAGATACACCGAATTGGAACCCGTCTGGTTCTGCCCGGTCCCTGTTCCGTAATACATGCCGGACGCATGGCCCAAAGCCGAGTTGTAATTACCTGTGGTGTTGTACTCAAGCGCATACATGCCCACCGCATTATTCCAACTACCCGTGGTGTTGTACTCAAGCACGGATGCGCCATTGGCGATATTGAAACGCCCAGACGTGTTGGACACCAAAGCCTGATAGCCGACGGCGGTATTGTAATTGCCTGTTGTGTTGGAACTGCCGGCATTTATCCCGAAAAAGCTGTTGTAAGAGCCGTCGTTGCCGCTCGTATAGGAAGAACTCTGCCCGCCGCCGCCAATGAATATGTTGTAACCGCTTGCGCTGGCCGGCTTGTAGCTGCTTATCAGAACGCTGTCCCCGCTTGTATTGACCCTCACCGCGCCGGTGAACGTCTGCGACCCGCTCCAGGTATGCGCGCCGGTCTGCGAAGTCGCCAATGTCGGATTCGGGTAGGTACCGGTCAAATCACCAGCCGCGCTGGTCGTCGTGTATATACCATTCGTAACCGTCGCCGCGTTGCCCGTTATGCTGCCTACGATGCTCTGGTCAAATGTCTGCGCGGCGGACCACGTATGCGCACTGCTCTGCGCGGTCGCTAAAGTCGGGTTCGGATAGGTACCCGTCAGTTCGCCCGCCGCATTGCCGGTGGGCGCCGCGCCGGTTACTGTTACATTCGTAACCGAGGTTACGCGGCCTTTCGCGTCCACCGTAACCTGCGCCACCTGCGTCCCGTTGCCGTATGTCCCGCTGGTTACCCCGCTGGTGGCCAGCGTCGGGTTCGGATACGTCCCCGTCAAATCGCCCGCTGCCGTCGTGGTGGTATAGATACCGTTGGTAACGGTAGCCGCGTTGCCGGTGATGCTGCCGATTATGCTCTGGCTGAACGTCTGCGTTGCACTCCACGTATGCGCGCTGCCTTGCGCGGTCGCCAATGTCGGGTTGGGATAGGTGCCGGTCAACTCGCCAGCAGCGTTACCGGCAGGCGCAACACCGCTGATGGTTACATTCGTAGCCGCAGTAACACGCCCTTTAGCGTCAACCGTAAGCTGCGCAACCTGCGTGGTGTTACCGTAGCTGCCGGAGGTTACCCCGCTAGTCGCCAGCGTCGGGTTCGGGTACGTGCCGGCCAGGTCCCCCGCCGCGCTGGTCGTCGTGTATATACCATTCGTAACCGTCGCCGCGTTGCCCGTGATGCTGCCTACGATGCTCTGGTCAAATGTCTGCGTAGCCGA